>NZ_JAVRIB010000007.1:0-175425 GCF_031846275.1 Spectribacter hydrogenoxidans | reverse complement strand
GCTGGGTTTCGCCACGGATGAAGCTGTTGGTCTTGGGGAACAGCTTGTCCTCGACGCACACGCCTGCGATGTCGCGCTGTTCAAGCTTGCGCACCAGCCTCCGCAGGTTGTTGAAATCGCCGTAGCCGGTGTCGCCGTCCAGGAGGATGGGGATGTCGGTGGCGTCGCTCATCAGTTCCAGCTGGTCCACCACCTGGGTCCAGGACAACTCGTTGTTGTCGCGCACCGCAGCCTGGGCCGACAGGGTCAGACCGCTGCCCCACAGCCCCGCGAAGCCCGCCTCCTGGGCGATCCGCGCACTGAGGCCGTTATGGGCCTCCATCAGGAATTCGGTATCCGGCGACGCCAGCAGGCGACGCAGGGCCCTGCCCTTACCGCCGGTCATGCGTTGGCCTCGTCGGCGTTCGCAAGGGCGGGGAGAATTTCCTGGCGGGCACGCTCGACGTCAGCCGGAAAATCGATCTCGATCCACGGAAGACCGGTAATGTCGAGATAGTCGAACGCCGCCGGATCGGCCCGTAGCAGATCGCGGATTGCCTCCTCATGTGGCTGATCTCCGCGACCGTCTGCCGCGTAGGCGGCGGTGACACCGGCCAGCCGGGCCGCCATGGCCGCGGACAGGCGAAAGAAGCCCACCGATTCGCCAACCACTTCGTAATCGCCCGGGTCCGGGCGCTTACGGAATTCCATCAGTTGCCCCCCGGCCACGCAGAGCTTGACCGGTTCGTCGCCGGGCTCGAAATCGCGATCGAGCAGGAATAGATCGGCGCGGGGGGCAGCCACCAGGCGCGCGAGAATGGCCGGGTGATAGAGCACATCGGCGTCCATCACCAGCACCTCGTCACCACTGGTGAGCACGTCGGCGGCGGCATCGAGGCTGAGCACGCTACCCCGCTCGTAGTCGGGATTGTGGCACAGGCGTGGCGCTTGCACCGCGGTTCGGACTGCGTCGGCAAGAATCCCGGCCTGGAAACCGGTTACCAACGTCACCGGCCCGACACCGGCGCGCTCGAGCAGCTGCAGATGCCGATCCAGCAGTGACATGCCCCCGATCTCGAGCAGGCACTTGGGACGACGTTCGCCATCGACAATCCCCAAGCGGCTGCCAACGCCGGCGGCGAGAATAATTGCCTGCATATGCCCTTCTTAGCCCGTAACTGACTGAGTCGACCGGCGGGCGCAGGGCAGCCCACCCGCGACGCCAGCCGGGGCGAATATTACCGCATCGTTACGCGGGTTGTGGGTCCGACGCTCGTGTATCCGGCAGCTGTTCCAGCACCTCCCGCACCCCGATTCGGGTCAGGCACTGGGTGTGACCCAGCGGGCAGCGCCGCTCGAAGCAGGGGCTGCAGGCCAGGTCCAGATGCAGAATCCGGGCGGCGTCGGACAGCGGCGGCGTGAATCCGGGGGTAGATGACCCATAGATAGCCACCAGCGGCGTGCCCACCGCAGCGGCCACGTGCATCAGACCGGAATCATTGGTCACGGCCATCTCGCATAACGCCAGCAGATCGATGACGTCGGCGAGCTGGGTGCGGCCACATAGATTGACCGCCACATCGCCGCTCGCATCGACGATGGCGCCGCCAACCTCGGCATCCTTGGGCGAGCCGAAAATCAGCACCCGCTGCCCGCGCCGGCCCAGCGCCCGGGCCAGGGCCGCGAAATGTGCCACCGGCCACTGCTTCGCGGGCCCGTATTCCGCGCCGGGCATGAAACCCACGAAACGCTCGTTGTGATCCAGACCGAGCTCATCCATCAGGGCGGCCTGACGTTTCCCGTCCACGGTCAGGGCCGGATGAGGTACCCGCGGCGGTCGGGCGGCAGCTGGCGGCAGGCCCAGCGCCACGTAGCGCTGCACGGTCTGTGGCAGATGTTCGGCGTCGAACGGCCGGCGGTCGTTGATCAGCCCGAAACGGGATTCGCCGAGAAACCCGGTGCGCTGAGGGATACCCGCAAACCAGGGCACCAGCGCCGATTTCAGCGTGCGCGGCAGCACGATGGCCTGATCATAACCAATCGATTTCAGCTGCTCCGCCACCCGGCGGCGCTTGCCCCAGCCCAGTTCCCCGTGGCCCGCAGGCAGATCGAAGCCCTGACGGGCTTCGGGCATGCGCTCGATGATGGGCAGACTCCAGCCGGGCGCGAGCACATCAAGGACAACGCTCGGATCGCGCTCGCGCAGGGTCTTTAACAGGCTCTGCGCCATCACCATATCGCCGACCCACGAGGGGCCAACGATCAGGATCCGAGCCGGCCGACTCAGGGTGTCACCAGTGTCAGCTGTGGAAAATAGGTTCGGTAGCGGCGCACATCGCGGGTAATCAAGATCAGGTTTGCGACAGCAGCATGGGCACCGATAAAGAAATCCGGCAATGGCGACTGCCGAGTGCCGCCCGCACGGCGGTAATGCAGAAAAGATTTACCGGCGAGAAACGCTGCCTCCCATGGTAGGGACAAACGCTGGAATACGGTCTCCGGCAATGCCGCTTCGCAAGCCTCGATCCGGCTAAAACCCACCGAGACCTCAGCATAAATTACGGCATTGATTGCCAACCCGCCTTGATCGGCTGCGTCCGCCAGGGCAGACGCCGACCAATCCAGCCAGCGCGCATCTTCCCTTAGTACATCCAGCAATACATTGCTGTCGACCAGAGCCAAGGCCACGAGCAAGCGCCTAATTGCCGCGCGTGAGCGCCATGATTTCATCCGTGCTCATAGGGACATCGGCGCGGCCTCGCATTTGCGCCACCAGATCAGCGCCACGGGTTGAACCTGTCGCCCGGCGAAGAATCACCTGGCCGCCGTCGATCACGAATTCGACATCACTGTCATGCTCCAGTCCAAGCCGCCGCCGAATGTGGACCGGGATGGTGACCTGCCCTTTGCTGGTTACCCGCATCATCCACTCCTTGCAAAAAATCCTTACCAGAGGGTAATACCTCTCCCTGATTGCTGCCAAACCCATGGGCATCCATCTCTGACAACACCCGGCTTCAACCGCGAGTCGCCAGCCAGTCCAGATACCGCGGCACCCCCTGCTCCACCGTGGCGAATTCATGCGGATAACCGGCCGCGCGTAGGGCGGTGAGATCGGCCTCGGTAAAGCTCTGATAACGGCCCTTGAGTTCGTCCGGGAACGGGATGTAGCGCTTGCTGCCTGCACCCCGCCAGCCGATCACGGCGTCGGCCACGTCGTTGAAGGGCTGGCTGCGGCCGGTGCCGCAGTTGTAGATGCCGGCGGTACCGGTTTCCCACAGCCAGAGATTCACCGACACGCAATCGCCCACATAGACGAAATCGCGCCGCTGTTCGCCGTCACCATAGCCGTCCGACCCCGCAAACAGGCGGCATTCACCGTCGGCGGCAATCTGGTTGTTGAAGTGCCAGGCCACGCTGGCCATCTTGCCCTTGTGCTGCTCCCGCGGGCCGTAGACGTTGAAGTAGCGCAACCCGGCGACCTGCGCGCCCAGGCGTGCCTGGCGGCTACGCACGTGCTGGTCGAACGCGAATTTCGAGAATGCGTACATGTTCAGCGGGCGCTCGTGGACTCGGTCCTCGGTGAAGGTCGGGCCGGCGCCATAGACCGAGGCCGAGGAGGCGTAGATGAACGGAATATCCCGCGCCTGGCAGTAGTCCAGCAGGTTGACCGAGTAGCGGTAGTTGTTGGCCATCACGTAGCGGCCGTCCCACTCGGTGGTGTCGGAACAGGCGCCCTGGTGGAACACCGCCTCGATGCCCAGGTCCTCGCCGGCCAGCAGTCGGGCCTCGAAATCATCGAACTCGAAGTAATCCGCGAAATCGAGATCGGCCAGGTTCAGGCACTTGCGCCCGTCGCGCAGATCATCGACCACCGTAATGTCGCGGCGGCCGCGCTCGTTGAGGCCGGCGACCAGATTGCTGCCGATAAAGCCGGCGCCTCCGGTGACTACAAGCATGCTGGGGCTCGCTGGTTGGCGGCGGCTGCGTGACGGCGCCGACCGCGAAAATTCGATTTTCGAGGCGGATTGTAGCCGACGGCAAAGGCGCCTGTCGCCGGCTTGGCGGGCAATTCCGGCGCTATGGGATAATGCGGGAATGAACCAGCGCAAGGGCGACAACCGGGGCATGGCTCCGCCGGCGACCGACCCTGACGCTGGACCGATCCGGCTCACGCCGGATCTGCTGGTGGCCCGCGGCCACCATCGGGCCTGCTATGTCGATCCCCGCGATCGGGACCACTGCATCAAGGTGTACCACCGGCCCGACCCGAAGGACCTGAAACGCGAGCAGACTGCCTATCGCGTTCTGCAGCGGCATGGGGCGGACTGGGAACTGCTATCCCGCTATTTCGGCGAGGTGACCACGAATCTGGGCCCCGGCTATGTCTTCGAACTGATCCGCGACCACGATGGACGGGTGTCGCGCACGCTGGAGCATTATCTGGACCCGGCCACCCACGAGTCGCTGACAGCCGCCGAGCTGACCCCCGCCATGCGCGCCCTGCGCCGCTTCCTGATCGACAACCGGGTAATCTCGCAGGAGATCGCCCCGCGCAATCTGGTGTTCCGCCGCCGCGCGGACCGCGGTGGCGACCTGCTGATGATCGACGACATCGGCAACCGCGACTACATCCCGATCCGCAACCACCTCGCCTTCATGGCCCGCAACCGCATCCGCCTGTACTGGGGCCGCTTCGAGGCAAGATTGCGCGAGGGCTACGGCCTGGATTTGGGCGCCATATCGGGGCCGGATTCGGCCTGATCGTCGGGCTCACCGATCCAGGCCTGCCAGGCGGCCTGCACCGCATCGCGCTCGGCCTGCAATTCGGTCTCGCCGATCATTGCCCGTGACTGCTGCAGCGCCCCGGCATGCACCCGCATCCGGTAGGCGCGATAGGCATCGGTGAGCTGCCTGGTGGTGTCGTAATCCAGCAACTGGGCGGATTCCAGGGTTTCCAGAATCCGGATAGTGTCGGAAAAGCGAAGCAACGGCGGGCACTCGCAGGCATAGCGCAGCACCGCGAACTGGGCCAGGAACTCGATATCCACCAGTCCGCCCGGCGTCTGCTTGAGGTCGAGATTGCCCGGCTCCCGCCGGGTGAGGTTGTCGCGCATCTTGCGACGCATGCCGGCGACCTCCCGACGCAGCTTGTCGACATCCCGCGCCGCGCCGAGGATGTCGGCCCGCACCACCCGGAAGACCTCGCCCAGCGACTCGTTACCGGCCACGGGACGCGACCGCACCAGCGCCTGATGCTCCCAGGTCCAGGCCTGCTCGCGCTGGTAGGCAGCAAAGGCATCGATATGGCCGACCAGCAGGCCGGACTGGCCGCTGGGGCGCAGGCGCATATCCACCTCGTAGGCCCGCCCGGCACCGGTCTGGGTATTGAGCACATGGATCAGCCGCTGCGCCAGCCGCAGGAAGAAGGCCTGGTGCGTCAGGCAGCGATTGTCGCCGTCGGTTTCCTGGTCACCGGGGCTGTCGTGGACGAACACCAGATCCAGATCGGACCCGTAACCCAGCTCGATGCCGCCCATCTTGCCGTAGCCGATCACCGCGAACCGGGCCACCTCGCCATCGCGGTCGCCACCACGGATTGTCGGCCGGCCGTAGCGCGACATCATCTGTGACCAGGCCATGTCGAGGGCAGCCGTGAGAATCACCTCGGCCAGTTCAGTGAGATGATCGCTGACGATCATCAGCGGCATGGCGTCGCTCACATCGGCCGCGGCCACCCGCAGCAGGGCCCGCTGACGGAATCGCCGCAGCAGGTCCATCCGGTTTTCCAAATCCGCCTCGGGCACGGGTGCCAGTTCCTCGGCCAGTGCCGCGGACAGTTCCGACTTGCGCGGCGGGCGATATAGCACCCGCGGATCGAGCAGGCTGTCGAGCAGAACCGGTTGCGCCTTGATCTGCTCGGCAATCCAGGGACTGGCCGCGCACAATCGCACCAGATGCGATAGCGCAGTGGGATGCTCGACCAGCAGCGCCACATAGGTGGTACGGCCGGTGACCGCCTCCATCACCTGCAGCGATCGCTGCATGGCCAGCGAGGGCTCCGGGGTAGCTGCCGCCGCCCCGAACAGCAGCGGCAACAACCGTGTCATCCAGCGCTGGCCGCGGTCGGCCAGGGCACGGTAGAGGCTGTCGTCGCGCAGACGCGCCACCGCCGCCAGCACCGGCTCGGCGTCGTCGATGCCGTAGGTCGCCAGCAGCTCGGCCGCGGCATCGGCGTCCATGTCACCCTCCCACAGGGCGAGGATGTCGTCATCGGCTTCGGCGACCGGCTCATCGGTCTGGGGTGACAGGAACACCTGCTCGAACGCGTCGTGCACCCGCCGCCGCCAGTCCGCCACCGCGGTGGACAGCGCGGACCAGTCCTCGAACCCCATCGACACGGCCAGACGCTTGCGCCGATCATCATCGGCCGGCAGGTCATGGGTCTGCTGATCGGCCCAGGCCTGCAGGCGATTCTCCAGGCGGCGCAGAAAGCGATAGGCGCGATCCAGATCCCGGGCGACATGCGCCGGAATGTGACCCTGCTCTCCCAGCCGCGCCAGCGTGGGCAACAGGCGAGTATCCTGCAGGGCCGGCTCGTGACCGCCGCGGATCAGCTGGAAGGCCTGGGCGATAAACTCGATTTCCCGGATGCCGCCGCTGCCCAGCTTGATGTTGTCCTCCATGCCCCGCTGAGCCACCTGGCGATTGATCAGGGCCTTCATGTCGCGGATCGATTCGAACGCGCTGTAGTCCAGATATCGCCGGTAGACGAAGGGCCGGAGCATCTCGATCACCCGCCGCCCGCCGTCAATGTCGCCGGCTACCGGCCGTGCCTTGATCCAGGCATAGCGCTCCCATTCGCGCCCGTGGGTCTGGTAGTACTGCTCCAGCGCCGGCAGGCTGGCCACCAGCACCCCGCTGTCGCCGAACGGCCGCAGCCGGGTGTCCACCCGGTAGACGAAGCCATCAGCCGTCTGCTCGGCAAGCAGCTGAACCAGCCGGCGGGCCACCCGCTTGAAGTATTCCGCCGCGTCCAGCGGCCGGCTGCCGTCGGTCTCGCCTGCGCCGCGATGGGCGAAGATCAGGTCGATGTCCGAGGAAAAATTCAGCTCGCGCCCGCCGAGCTTGCCCATGCCCAGCACGATCAGCCGTTGCGGCCGGTCCTGGTCATCGTGCAGGTGGCCATGGCGCTCGGCCAGTTCGGTTTCCGCCTGGGTCAGCGCCGCCTCGAGGCAGACATCGGCCAGATCGGATAACGCGATCAGCGTCTCTTCCAGATCCGCCTGATCGGTGAGATCCCGCCAGGCGATACGGAACAGCCACTCGTTGCGCAATTGACGGCAGGCGGCCAGCCAACCGGCGGGATCGGCCGTCTCGCCCAGGGCCGCGGCGGCTGTATCCAGCTCGGCCCGGTCCGCGGGCGTAATCAGGACGCCCGCCGCCACCAGTTCGGCGAAGCGGTCAGGCCGCGCCAGCATCCAGCGGCAGGCGAATTCGCTGGCGGTGGCGACCCGGTCGACGGTGGCCGGGGATACGCCCGCCGGCGCGGTCGGCGTATCGGCACTCATGCTGCCGCTCCGGTTGCAGGGGGCGCGGGCAGCAACGCGGCGAAATGGGCTTCCAGCCGGTCGTAGTGCGCCTCCGTTGAAAAACGGCCGGCAGCGTCCTCGCTGGCCCGGCGAGCCAGCTGCTCACGCTCGGCCGGGAACTCCATCAAGCGCCGCAGATGTACCGCCAGTGCGGCATCGTCACCGGGGGCATAAAGCAGACCGTTATCGCCATCGCGCAGGATTTCGGTCACGCCGCCGGATTCCGCCGCGATCACCGGCACCCCTACCCGCATGGACTCGATGATCACCAGCCCGAAGGTCTCGATCTCGGCGGCGTGCAGATTCACGTCGCAACGGGCCATTTCCGTCTGGGGCTGATCCAGGAAACCCAGATACTCGATCTGGTCGGCGACATCCTCGGCCTCGGCCAGCAACTGCAGGGACCGGTAGTAATCGGGGTCATGGACCTGGCCGGCCAGCGCCAGTTGCACCGGATAGCCGTCGCGCTTGAGCCTGCCCAGCGCCCGGATCAGGGTGTCCTGACCCTTGCGGGGTTCGATGCGGGAAAACGAGCCGACCCGCAGCCGGCAGCCGGCGCGATCCACGGCCGGGGCCGGACCATCGAGCCCGGGCGCCCCGGCGTGCAGCGCCACAATGCGCTCGGGCGCCAGCGGCAGCATCTCGACCGCGGTGCGCCGGATGCGCTCGGTCACCGCGATCAGCAAGTCCACACGAGCATAGAGCTGGCGGTGATACCAGTCCTTCTTGGGCGAGGCGGGCAGCTCCATGTGCCGATGGTAGACCAGCGCCGGCCGCTGCCGCCCGGCAAGCCGGCAGGCCAGCGAGCACAGGGCGAAATCGACGCGGTGGTGCAGATGCAGAATATCGGGCCGGAATTCATTCAGCGCCCGGCGCAGCAGCCGCCAACGCCGCAGTGCCCCGCGCGGGGCTGCTTCCCGGCTGGGGCGTGAGCAGCGTCGCGCGAATAACGTATCCTCGGTGGTCAGCGTCAGCACATCGTGTCCGCGCGCCTGAAGCGCCCGGCTGGTGTGCGCGGCATACAATTCCAGGCCACCGCTGCCATCGGCAAAACAGACTTCCAGAACCCGCATCCCCAACCCGTGAACTCCCTTGCGCATCGCCGCTGACCGGCCGGAACCCGGCACCTCGAACTTTGTCGAGGGGCTGCCGGATGGCCCGATTCTACTCCTGCGCCCCGACCGGCTCGGGGACGTGCTGCTGAGCCTGCCCGCCTTCGCGGCCGTCAAGCAACACTGGCCGAACCGGCCGGTGGTTGCCGCCGTATCCAGCTACACCGCGCCGATCGTGGTGGCCTGCCCGTTCATCGATGACGTCTGGGCGCTGCCGGTGGTCGATGGACGTGGCCGTTTCTCGCCGGACACCTGGCACGACAAGCCCCGACCAGCCGCGGCGGTGAGCTATTTCTCCGATTTCCCCAACGCGCTGGCGATCTGGCGGCAGCGCATCCCCCGGCGCCTGGGCCCGGCCAGCAAGCTGGCGCAGATTTTCTACAACCATCGAGTTCGTCAGCGACGCTCGCAGTCGATCAAGCCGGAATGGGCCTACAACCTTGACCTGTCCCATGCGCTGATCCGCCTCGCCGGCGACGAGCCGGGGCCGGCACCGGGCGCGCCGCTGCTGCATTTCGACGATGTCACGGACGACGACCGGGTCGCATTCGGACGCGAACACGGCCTGCCACCCGAGCGGAACTGGGTATTCATTCATCCGGGCAGCGGGGGATCCGCGCCGGCGCCCACGCCGGCCGATTACACCCGGGTGGCTGACAGTATTGCGGAAAGCGGTTGCCGCTTCGTGATCACCGCGGGGCCGAACGAGCTACCGCTTGCCGAGCAGCTTGCCGGTACGATGCAGCACCTTTCGCCCACCGTGTACCACTCGCAGGGTGGGCTGGTGGATTTCGCGCGCAACCTGCGCCATGCCGACCTGTTCATCAGCGGTTCCACGGGCCCGGCTCACCTGGCCGGGGCCCTGGCCCGACCCACGGCCACCTTCTACCCGAACCTGCCCACCGCCGGCCCCCTGCGCTGGCAGACACTGGCACCCGAAGCACGGCGATTCGCGTTCACCCCGCCCGACGGCGCGGCGCCGTTCGATATGACGGCAATCGATTACGCGGCGGTGGGGCGTGAACTGGGGGTTTGGCTGGCCGGCCGGGCAGGCTGATCGCGGTAGCGCGTCAGGTCTCGATGTCGAAGCCGGTGTACTTGCCCCGGAGTTCGGTAGCCGTTTCCGCCGAGGTACCGATTTTCTCGAACTCCACACAGAGATGACCGTCGACCAGCAGCCGGGGATCCAGGGCCAGCCGCAGGGTTTCGCGGTAGACCGTTCGCCTGCTCTCGGCGTCGATATCCGTGCGCTTGCGCATCGCCCGACGGTAAGCAGCGATATTGGTCAGCAGGATGAATGGATAGAAAAGCACCAGGAGAGCCAGCGAGGTGTGGTTGGCCCGCAGATGATGGATCTTGCGGATGCGGAATCCCGACAACCGCGCCAGCAGCCGGAGCTTATGAATGCCCAGCAGGAAAATATGCCCGTAGTAAAGCTTGTCGCTGCGGCCTTCCGAGAACCAGATGGAATCCAGCTCGTTAGGCGGCATCAGCTTGGCGTAGAACTCGGTTTCCCCCAGCAGGTAGCTCAGCCGCGCACGCAACATGCCGTAATTCGGTGTGGTCATGAGCAGGGTCGCGCCGGGTTTCATGATGCGGTTGAGCTCGGCGAACGAATGCAACTGGTCGGCCATGTGTTCGATGCCTTCCTGGCACAGGACGTAGTCCGCGTGCTCGTCGGGCAGCGGTAGCCGGCCGGCGAGATCGGCCTGACCGCAGGTCAGCCCCGCCACCCGGAAAAAGTCCGGGAACAGATCCAGCGCTGCCACTTTTGCGCCAAGCGACTGCAGGATGCGGCTGGAATGGCCGGAGCCGGCCGGAACGTCCACCACCGTTCGCCCCTCCAGTTCATCGCGGCGGGCATGCAGGATCTGCTCGACATACGTCTTGATTTCCTTGGTACCGAAAAGTTTCACCCGGTTTCATCCTGGTTGGCGGCATCGACCGGCACCGGATGCCGCGTCAGACCCAGTTCGGCCCAGACCCGCGTTGCCTTGAGGGCCTGATAAGGGCTTTCGCTGTAGGGGCGTCGGTCGGCAATGGCGCTGGGGCGATCCCCGGCGGCGGGCTCCGGTTCCAGGTGAAAGGCCTTGGCCGCGCGGATGGCACTGATCGGACGGGCGCCGTACAGGTTCATGCGGCAACGCAGATCCGAGTCCTCGCCGCCGAAACCGTTGAACTGCTCGTCGAAGCCGTTCACGCCGAACAGAACGCCACGGTCCACCGAAAAATTGCCGCCGTGGAGTAGTGGCCGGTTGAACTTGCGGGTCAGAGCGTACCAGCGGGCTTTCAGATCATGCCGTCGAAACCAGCGGTCATGACCGGCATGCCGACAGAGGCCATCCAGCTGCTGGCCGACGTTATCGGGGCGGAACAGGCGGCTTTCCGGGCCACTGAGCCGAGCATAGCTGCCCACCACGTAGGTGCCGGTGCGAAACCGGCTCCGGTGCGCGCACAACCAGTCGCGGCCGGGGAGCACGTCGCCGTCCAGGAACACGAGCTGCTGTCCCCGACTGGCGCGGATTGCGGCGTTGAGTATCGTGGCCTTGCGAAAGCCGAGATCGTCCTGGGTAAGTACCGCGGCAAGCGGCAGGTCATGTTCGCGGGCGCCGGACCGCACAATCGCCAGTGAATCGTCGCGGGACCCATCGTCCGCAAGAATCAGCTCATCCAGACGCACGCTCTGTCGTGCCAGCGCCTGCAGCACAAGCGGCAACACCTCACGCTGGTTGTAGCTGGTAAGGACCACGGTGGTAGAGACCAATCGCCGCTGCAGCCGGCCCCGCCTCATGAATCACCGTCCGGCGGCGTCTTCGCCGAATCGCGCGCCTGCCGCGCCTCGAGCGCAAAGGCGTACTTCAGGAACCCCGACATGACGGAGCTGAACGCCAGCAACACTCCCCGCCACCCGTCACGCCAGCCCTGCTTGAGCAGGTAGAGACGAATGAAACGGCCGAGCGGCGAAAAGAACAACTTCGAGATCGGGATGCGCCGGTCACCTTGCGCCAACTGCAGGCCCGACATGCGGGCGTAGTGGATTGACTGCTGCATGTGGTGCTCGAGATTCCGGTAGGAATAGTGCAGCAGATGCCCGCCCAGACGGGCGACCTCGCCATCGACCGCCAGGTAGTCGTGTCCGTTGTAGTCCCGCCATGCCGCGCGGTCGCGGCGAACCAGCCGCAGGCGCCATTCCGGATACCAGGTGTGGCGCACCCAGTCGCCGAGATACCAGGTCAGGCGGTTGATCTCGTAGCCCGCGTGAGCCGGCTCGCTGTCTCCAGCGAACAAGGCCTCGATCGCCGCCCGGGCAGCCGGCTCCAGGGCCTCGTCGGCATCCAGCGACAGCAGCCAGGGCTGGCTGCACTGGTCCATTGCGAACTGCTTCTGCGCCGCAAACCCGGTCCAGTCTCGGTGAATGACACGCGCGCCGTACTCTCGAGCAATCTCGCAGGTTGCATCGGTGGAACCGGAGTCCACGACCACGATTTCGCGCACCAAGCCCGCTACGCTGGCCAGACATCGCCCGATGTTGTCGGCCTCGTCGCGGGTGATCACGGCACAGGCCAACGGCAACGGGCCAGCGACTGCCGCGGAACCGGGCGTGGCCTCGTAGGGATAGGCGTGTCGCGGCGCTTTCACGGGTAGTCGACCTCGAAGAATCCTGCCGGAGCCGGACGGCGTCACGCGCCGCCGTTCAGGCGCGGAGAATACCGGTGCCCCGGCCCGCCGGCTATCCCGGCTGCGGGAATCGCGTCGCAAGGGGTACGTCCATCGCGTTGCGCCGGGTATCCTTGCTGCATGCAATTGCGTCCTCGCCACACCGCCCAATACCGCTCATGAGCATCGCATCTGTCATCGGCCGAAGCCTCGGCCATAGAATGGGTCTGCGTCGCCGCAAGCTGCCGCTGGATGCACCGCCCGCCACCCTCTGTCTGCTACGGCTGTCGGCGCTGGGGGATTGCTACAACCTGGTGCCGGCCATCCACACCATGCAGCGCGAGTGGCCCGACACCCGAATCACCTGGGTCATCGGCAAAGCCGAATCCGCCCTGCTCGGCGACTTACCGGACATCGAGTTCATCGTCTACGACAAGCGGGATCCGTCGCGCAACGCCAAACTGAAACGACAGCTCGGCAGGCGGCGATTCGACGTCCTGTTGCATGCACACCCATCGCTGCGGGCAAATCTACCCAGCCGACATATCCGTGCCGATCTGCGCCTCGGCTGCGAACCACGACGCGCCCGTGACGGGCAACCCTGGTTTGTCGATGTATTAAGCCGGCCGGCCAGCGGGCCGCACATGGTTGACGGCTATTTCGCGCAACTGGAAACGCTGGGAATCAGCAGTCGGCACATGAACTGGTCGGTGCCGATCCCCGACGAGGCTAGGAAAGAAGCCCGAATGCTATTGCCGCCCGGCCCACCAACTCTGCTCATAAGTCCGAGTGCTAGCGACCCCCGGCGTAACTGGCCATCGGAACGCTACGCCGAAGTGGCCGACTACGCCATCAAGCGCCATGGTCTACGCGTCGCTCTCATAGGCGGCCCAACGGATAACGAACGCGAATTGGGCGATGCCATTATCGGTCAGATGCGCGGGTCAGTACTGAACCTTATCGGTCACACTTCGATTAAGGGACTGCTTGCGGTCATGGATAACGCCACACTCCTAGTCACTCCAGATTCAGGCCCGGCTCATTTTGCCAACACAAGTGGTCTTACGGTAATTGCCTTGCATGTAGTTAGTCCGAGCATGCGTACTGGGCCATATAAACATCTCAAATGGGCCGTGGACCACCATGAGCAAGCCGCTCAACACTTTACTGGCAAGTCTCCAGAAAGAATGCGCTGGCACACTCAGGTTAGGCATGACAACGCAGCCGAACTCATTCCAACAAATGAGGTAAATGACCGCCTAACTAGTGCATTGAAATCATTAGAGCAGCCCTAGTTACCCTTCTTACAGATGAATTAACAATTCATTTCTCTCGGAGAATTGCGAGCCCTTCAAGACATTAATAAGCGATTCCTGGCATTCGGTAACCGAGCGCCCCAATGGGAAAAATGCATCTCTAATGACGGAAACAAGCATTGATCGGATCTCGTACTCTGAAATACTTACTTCAGCAACATCCGTCAAACTCATGCCACTAAAAAAATCTCTAAATTTAAATTCCCCACCATATAGCGGATGCTCTTTTATATTGACCCATACCCAAGGCTTGGCGTAAGAATGAGCAACGATTACGCCGTGCAGCGATGAAGAAACGACAACTTCAGACTCCGAAATTGCACCGAGAACAGCCGCAGGTGATTGCTTGGCGCTTGTAATATTGCACACTTCTTCCGGCAAAGCTCTTAAAAAAACATCATGATGGGAGTGATGCGGGACAATTATGTACTTTCGTTTAATTTTTTGCCGAGGCATCAAACGGGACGCTAGCAAGCCCGGATCTCCAAGCGTATCCGCATTCGGCCATCCCGCGTCTCGCGCAATGGATAGACTTAACTCTCCCCTCAACGCCAGAACTTCAATCGGGGGCGGCAACTTAAACTGCTTTACGGCCAACTTCCCAAAACCACTCCCCCAAACGACCGCACCGGGATAACGCAGGTCATGAAGTATTGACCCAACACCGACAAGCGCATCACCTACCGACGATCTTACACCTCGCACATTTATTACATTTTTATCGCATGCCCGCCTCAGAAAGTAAGGCGTCATTAAATCACCGAAATTTGGTTCACCATCCCACCAGTACGCCTTAACAGCGTTGGCATCCAGGAGCGTCTGACCCATTACACGGAGTTTTCTCTTGATACTCGCCATACTTAAAAGATCAAAAAAATAGCAAGGCTGCCATTATATCTGCGCTAACTTTGGATCGGGATAGGGGCGGTCAGAGTGACTGACCGACCCCTCCCACACCACCCGGCATGCGGGTCCGCACCGGGCGGTTGGAATTGTTGAGGGTAACGCGCATTGAACACGACCGGCGCGTCGCCCGAGTCTGCCTTGCCTCGATCCACCGGAATCGGTTCCTCGCTGCTAAAAGGCGGTCGGCTTCACCCTCCAACTCCGTCGGCCCTTCGCTTCCATACGGAAACTACTATGGCCTCTGCTGACTTCTCGCTCCGATTCGTCACCGTCGCCCTTTCAGGCACAAGGCGAGATCTCCCCGGGTAAGAACGCACTCCTTCACCGCACAACCGCCGAATCTACGCCGCTTCGCCTTGGTCACAAGAGCTTCGTGGTTTCGTGCCCACTCGCCCTGCTCGGCAGCGCCTTATATCCGGTTCTTGTCCATCGGCTCGCAGCTTCGCTCCACGCTTCCTCTCCACGCTCGGTCGCCCTCACGCAGTTGCGCTTCGCTTCGGTCGTCGTGACCAACTCCCGGCAGGACTTCCACCTGCAAGAGTGCGCCCGTGCCGGGCGCACAAAAAAAAAGCCCCGCCGGACTAATCCAGCGGGGCCTTAAAATCAGCGCAATCTGAGCGCGGACGGCTACTACATCATGCCGCCCATGCCACCCATGTCGCCCATACCACCGCCAGGCATGCCGCCCTTGTCGTCGTCCTCGGGGACGTCGGCAATGCAGGCCTCGGTGGTCAGCATCAGCGCGGCGATGGAGGCCGCGTTCTGCAGCGCGGTGCGGCTGACCTTGGTCGGGTCGAGAATGCCCATTTCGACCATGTCGCCGTATTCACCGGTGGCCGCGTTGTAGCCGTAGTTGCCCTTCTTCGAGAGCACTTCGTTGACCACCACGGACGGCTCGGCGCCGCTGTTGTAGACGATCTGGCGCATGGGCTCCTGGACCGCACGACGCAGGATGCGGATGCCCGCGTTCTGCTCCGTGTTGGTACCTTCGAGCTTTTCCAGCGCCTTGGTGCAGCGAAGCAGGGCGACGCCGCCACCGGGGACGATGCCTTCTTCCACCGCGGCACGGGTGGCATGCAGGGCGTCCTCGACACGCGCCTTCTTTTCCTTCATCTCGACTTCGGTGGCAGCACCGACCTTGATCACGGCCACGCCGCCGGCCAGCTTGGCCACGCGTTCCTGCAGCTTCTCCTTGTCGTAGTCCGAGGAGGATTCCTCGATCTGCGCGCGGATCTGCTTGATGCGGGCTTCGATCGCCTTGTTGGTGCCGGCGCCGCTGATGACGGTGGTGTCTTCCTTGCCCACCTGTACCTTGGACGCTTCGCCGAGGTCTTCCAGCGTCGCCTTTTCCAGGCTCATGCCGAGGTCTTCGGAAATCACGCGACCGCCGGTGAGCACGGCCATGTCTTCCAGCATCGCCTTGCGACGATCACCGAAGCCGGGCGCCTTGGCGGCGGCAACCTTGACGATGCCACGCATGTTGTTGACCACCAGAGTGGCCAGCGCTTCACCTTCCACATCCTCGGCGATGATCATCAGCGGACGATTCTGCTTGGCCACGCTTTCCAGCAGCGGCAGCATGTCGCGGATGTTGGAGATCTTCTTGTCGAACAGCAGGATGTACGGATTCTCGAGCTCCGCCTGCATGGTCTGCTGGTCGTTGATGAAGTACGGCGAGAGGTAGCCGCGGTCGAACTGCATGCCTTCCACGACGTCCAGCTCGTTTTCGAGGCCCGAGCCTTCCTCGACCGTGATCACGCCTTCCTTGCCGACCTTGTTCATGGCGTCAGCAATGATCTTGCCGACTGCCTCGTCGGAGTTGGCGGAGATCGAGCCGACCTGCGCGATGGCCTTCTCGTCGCTGCAGGGCTTGGACAGCTTGGCCAGCTCGTCGGTGGCAGCCTTCACGGCGGCGTCGATGCCGCGCTTGAGCTCCATCGGATTCATGCCGGCGGACACAGCCTTGATGCCTTCGCGCACGATGCACTGTGCGAGCACGGTGGCCGTGGTGGTACCGTCACCGGCGACGTCGGAGGTCTTGGAAGCGACTTCCTTGACCATCTGCACGCCCATGTTCTCGAACTTGTCTTCAAGCTCGATCTCCTTGGCAACGGAGACACCGTCCTTGGTGACGGTGGGCGAGCCGAAGCTCTTGTCGATGACCACGTTGCGGCCCTTCGGACCCAGCGTGACCTTGACGGCGTTGGCCAGGGTATTGACGCCGCGCATCAGTCGCTGGCGCGAGTCTTCCCCGAATTTGATTTCCTTGGCAGCCATTTCTAGCTTCCTCTTTGAATTCGTTGGTTAAAGCGATTGCCCAGTAAAAAAGCGGTGGGGGCGTTCTAGCCCAGCACCGCCAGAAGATCGTCTTCGCGCATCACCAGGACGTCTTCGCCGTCCAGCTTGATCTCCGTGCCGGAGAACTTGCCGAACAACACGGTGTCACCCACCTTGACCTCCGGCGCGCGGGTTTCCCCGTTGTCGAGCACCTTGCCGTTGCCGACCGCGGTGATCGTGCCCCGCTGGGGCTTCTCGGCGGCCGAGTCCGGAATCACGATGCCTCCGGAAGTCGTCTGCTCTTCTTCAAGCCGCTTGATCACGACGCGATCCTGCAGAGGACGGATTTTCATACCACCCTTCTCCTCGTTGTCGATTGACTGAAATGTCTGGAATTCCCTTGGTCCGGCATCCGCCCACGGACGATGCCGGCGCCGCAAGGGATTGTTAGCACTCCCTCGTGGCGAGTGCTAAGCATGGAGCCAAGCCAACGGGTTTCAAGGGGTACAGGGAAAAAACTTCGCGATCGGGTCGAGGATGCGGCCACCAGCCAGCGCCGTCAGGCGATCCCCTGCACCGGCGGACAGCCCGTCATGACAGTTGGTCGGCCGTGGCAGCGGCGTCATCAGGGCGCGGCAACCATGCGCTGGTAGAAACCAGACCCAGAGATTGCCGCGCGGCCTGGCCGTTCGCAATGAGGGTTATGACCTCCAGCGCCCGGGGACAGAGCCCGGAGGTGACGGCGTCGCTTGTGACCGCTCGCGGTGACGGGTCGGGACATACGGGGCGCCGTGGTCCGCGCGCCGGGCATCCTTTACGCTGCATTGCATGCAGGATTCGCTCGACTGGCTGCTGGCCCTGATCAACGGGGTCAACGCGGCGGTGTTCTCCGCCCCGGTACTGATTGCTCTGCTGGCCGTCGGCGCGCTGTTCACATTGTGGACGCGTGCCGGCCAGCTCAAGGCACTGACGCACGGGGCGGCACTGATCACCGGGCGTTACGACACCGGCAAGGGCAGCGGCGCCATCAGCCATTTCCAGGCGGTGTCCGCGGCGCTATCGGCCACCATCGGCCTGGGCAACATCGCCGGGGTGGCTCTGGCACTGGAGTTCGGCGGGCCCGGGGCGATCTTCTGGATGTGGGTGGTGGGACTGGCGGGCATGGCGATCAAGATGGTCGAGGTCACCCTGACCATGCTCTACCGGAATACCGATGACCCGGACAATCCCCACGGTGGCGCCATGTGGGTGGCCCGGCGCGGGTTGCCTGCCCTGTCACCGCGGCTGACCCGGCCCGGGGCCTGGATTGGCGGCTTGTTCTGCGTGGCGCTGATCACCAATGCCCTGGCCGCCAATGCGGTTTTCCAGTCCTGGAGCGTGGCGGATACTACCCGCAGCTATTTCGGCGTACCGCCGCTGGTAACCGGCGGCATTCTGGCTGCAGTGGTGGGACTGGTCACGCTGGGCGGGGTCAAGCGCGTCGGGGCCGTGGCCGGCTGGCTGGTGCCGGGCATGGCGGTGCTTTATGTCCTGGCCGGGCTGGTCGTGCTCACCCTGCAGGCGGATACCCTGCCAGGCGTGATTGCATCCATTTTTCGCGGCGCGTTTTCCCATACCGACGCCACTGGCGCGTTTCTGGGCGGCGGCATGGCCATGGCCTTCATCTGGGGACTCAAGCGGGCCCTGTTTTCCAGCGAAGCCGGCCTGGGCACCGCCCCCATCGCCCACGCTGCGGTGAAAACCTCGGAACCGGTCAGCGAGGGCATCGTCGCCGGCCTGGAACCGTTCGTGGACACGCTCGTGGTCTGCACCATCACCGCGCTGGTGATCCTGTCGACCGGTATCTGGCAGCGCGATGCGGGCCTGCAGCTCGATCCGGCACCGGCCTGGAAATCGACCGGGGACAACACCTGGTCGCTGGCCAACTCGCCGGCACCGGCCGCGGATGACGTAACGCTGGCGGCAGGCGACCGGATCTTTGTCGTCGCCATCGGTGACAATGGCGAACGCCAGCGGCTGTTCGGCGAAATCCGCAACGCCGATGGCGGGCCGGTGATCAACTGGCAGTCGCTGACGGCCGATTCGCCGCCCCAACTGGTGGATAACGGCCTGTACCGGGACTTCACCGGGGCGACGCTGACTGCTCGCGCCTTCGACAGCGCCGTGCCGGGGCTGGGCCAGTGGCTGATCACCCTGGCGATCTGGCTGTTTGCCGTATCCACCATGATCACTTGGAGCTATTACGGCGAACAGGGGGTGGTTTACCTGTTTGGCGACAGCTGGGTGGCACCCTATCGCCTGGGTTTCTGCACGGTGATCTGGCTGGCCTGTGCCGGCTGGGTGGAGGGCGCCCGCGACCTGGACGCCGTGGGCGTATTCGGCGTGGCCCTCATGCTGTGCATCAACCTGCCTCTGACCCTGCTGCTGGCCCCGCGGGCGATTGCCGCCTACCGGGACTACCTGGCCCGGCTGCGCAGCGGGACCCTTCGGTAGGCCTGAATCCCACTCATGGCTTCGGCTACACTCCGGACGTACGCTGACCGACCCGTCAACCGTTGGGGGATAACTGCATGACCAGGGAGCACTGGGGCTCGCGCGCGGGCTTCGTGATGGCCGCTGCCGGCTCCGCCGTGGGGCTGGGCAACATCTGGAAATTTCCCTATGTCACCGGCGACAACGGCGGCGGCGCCTTCCTGCTGGTGTACCTGGGGCTGGTATTCCTGTTCGGGGTCAGTCTGGTGATGGCGGAACTGGTGATCGGCCGCACCGCCCAGCGCGATCCCATCGGCGCCTTTCGCAAGCTGGCCGGCGGGGCCTGGCCACTGGTGGGCATGCTGGGCGTGTTCACCGGTTTCGTGATCCTGTCTTTCTACAGCGTGGTGGCCGGCTGGACCATGGCCTATGTGGGCTACATGGCATCCGGGGCCCTGGCGACCACTGACGCCGATGTGTTGGGCCAGGCGTTCACCGCTTTCATCGGCGAAGGCGTGCGGCCGGTGGTGTACGCGGCAGTATTCATGGTGCTGACCGCGTTGGTGGTGGTCGGCGGCATCGGCCGCGGCATCGAGCGTGCAGCCAAGCTCCTGATGCCGCTGCTGTTCATCTTGCTGATCGTGCTGGTTGTGCGATCGGTGACCCTCCCTGGCGCGATGGAGGGCGTGCGCTTTTATCTAACCCCCGACTTCAGCCGGCTGGATGCGGAAGCCTGGGGCGCGGCAATCGGCCAGGCGTTCTTCTCGCTATCGCTGGGCATGGGGGCATTGATCACCTACGGCTCCTACATGTCGCGCCAGCAGGCCCTGCCCAGTTCGGCGCTGAGCATTGTGGCGCTGGACACCACGGTGGCACTGCTCGCGGGCCTGATGATCCTGCCGGCCGTATTCGCCTTCGGCTTCGACCCCGGCGAGGGCGCAGGGCTGGCTTTCGTCACGCTGCCGGCGGTGTTTGCCAGCATGCCGGCGGGCACCGTATTCGGCGTGATGTTCTTCGTGCTGCTGACCGTGGCGGCGCTGACCTCGTCGGTGTCGCTGCTGGAAGTGGTGGTGACCTATCTGGTGGACGAATGGTCGCTGAGCCGCCGCGTCGCTACGCTGGCCGCCGCCAGCGTGTGCTTTCTGGCGGGCGTGCCCAGCGCCCTGTCCCAGGGGGCCGTCGGCGGGCTGGTATTCGCGGACGCGTCTTTCCTGGACTGGATGACCAGACTCACCGATCTGCTGCTGCCGCTGGGCGGCCTGTTCATCGCCCTGTTCGTCGGCTGGGTGATGGGGCCGGCCGCGGTGGCGGCGGCCACCGATGACGGCCGTGCGCCGCTGCCGCTGGCACGGGTCTGGCTGTGGATCCTCCGCGTGGTCGCCCCCGCCGGTATCGGTTTCATCCTGATCAACACGCTTCTGAGTTAACACCATGGCCACGATCACGAGCGTTCTGGAAACCCTGAGTGGCTGGCTGTGGGGACCGGTGATGCTGGCCCTGCTGCTGGGCACCGGTGTCTATCTGACCCTGGGTTTGCGCCTGCTGCCCTGGCGCAAGCTCGGTTTCGGGGTGCGGCTGGCACTGTCCGGACGTCGCACGGTTGCCGAGGATGCCGGCGACATCACGCCGTTCCAGGCCCTGGCCACGGCGCTGTCGGCGACCGTGGGTACCGGCAACATTGCCGGGGTGGCCACGGCGATCTTCCTGGGCGGCCCGGGCGCGGTGTTCTGGATGTGGGTGACCGCGCTGGTGGGCATGGCCACCAAGTACGCCGAGGCCGTGCTCGCCGTGAAATACCGCGAGATCAACGCCGACGGCGCCCATGTGGGCGGGCCGATGTACTACATCCGCAACGGCCTCGGGCAGCGCTGGGCCTGGCTCGGCGGTGCCTTCGCCTTCTTTGCCATGATCGCCGCCTTCGGCATCGGCAACACCGTGCAGTCGAATTCGGTGGCGCAGGTCTTCCGCGAATCGTTGTCGGTGCCCAGCTGGCTGACCGGCCTGGTCATGGCGATGGCGGTATTCACAGTAATCATCGGCGGCGTCCAGCGTCTGGCCCGGGTGGCGGAGAAGTTGGTGCCGTTCATGGCCATCGTCTACGTGGCCGGCGCCGCGGTCATCCTGCTGGTGAATGCGCCGGCCATACCGGGCGCGCTGGGCACCATCGTGACGGACGCGTTCACGGGCACCGCGGCCGCCGGCGGTTTCGCCGGTGCCGGGGTGCTGATGGCGATCCAGTTCGGGGTGGCGCGGGGCATCTTCTCCAACGAAGCCGGTCTGGGCAGCGCGCCCATTGCCCATGCCGCCGCCCGCACCCGTGATCCGGTGCGCCAGGGCGTGGTGGCGATGCTGGGCACCTTTATCGACACCATCATCGTCTGCACCATGACCGCGCTGGTGATCGTGGTCACCGGGGCCTGGCAAAGCGGCGAAACCGGCGCGCAGCTTTCCGCCACCGCCTTCACCCAGGGTCTGCCCGGTCCGGGCGGCTGGCTGGTGAGTTTCGGGCTGGTGATCTTCGCGTTCTCCACCCTGCTGGCCTGGTCCTACTATGGCGAACGCTGCGCGGAATTCCTGTTCGGCCCGCGCGTGGTAGTGCCCTACCGGCTGCTGTGGGTGGTGGCGGTATTCGTGGGCGCGGTGGCCAATCTCGGCATGGTGTGGCTGGTGGCCGACGTGATGAACGCCCTGATGGCCGTGCCCAACCTGATCGCGCTGATCTTGCTGGGCCCGGTGGTGTTCCGGGTAAGCCGGCAATACTTCGCCAACAATCGCTGACCACACTCGAACTCGCGTGCCCGGCCGCACGGCACCGGGCACAAGCCGTTACACTTTTGCGTTTTCCCCTGCCCGGAGCACTATGGAAACCCTCATTTCACTGGCCGCCGAATACGGCCTGTTCCTGGTCAAGGCCGTGACCGTAGTCGCGGCAATCGGCCTGCTGGTGGCCTGGATCGCCGCCACCGTGCAGCAGTCACGTCAGATCAGCGGCGATGGCCTGGAAATCCACAACGTCAACCAGCGGTTTGACCGCATGGTCAGCACGCTGCAGGACGAACTACTGGACAAGCCGGCCCGCAAGGCCCGCGATAAGCGCCGCAAGGCCGAGACCAAGCAGAAGGCGAAGGCGGCCAAGCTGGGCAAGCCGGACAACAAGGGCCGACTGTTCGTGATCGACTTCGATGGCGACATCCGCGCCTCGGCGGTGACCAACCTGCGTGAGGAAATCACCGCCGTGCTGCAGGTCGCCGAAGCCGAGGATGAAGTGCTCCTCCGGCTGGAATCGGCCGGCGGCCTGGTGCACAGCTACGGCCTAGCCGCCTCCCAGTTGCGCCGGTTGCGCGACCGGGGCATCCGTTTTACCGCCGCGGTCGACAAGCTGGCCGCCAGCGGCGGCTATCTGATGGCCTGCGTGGCCGACCGCATCGTCGCCGCGCCCTTCGCCATCATCGGCTCGATCGGTGTGGTCGGCCAGATGCCCAACTTCAACCGGCTGCTCAAGGAAAAGAACGTCGACATCGAAATGCACACCGCCGGCGAGCACAAACGCACGCTCACCATGTTCGGCGAAAACAGCGATGCCGGCCGGGCGAAGTTCCGCGAGGAGCTCGAATCCACCCATGGCCTGTTCAAGCAGTTCGTGTCCGACAACCGGGCCGACCTGAACGTCGACCGCGTGGCCACCGGCGAACACTGGCATGGCACCCAGGCACTGGACCTCGGCCTGATCGATGCGGTGGGCACCAGCGATGACCTGTTACTGACCGCCGCAAAGGACGAACGGGCCATCTACGAGGTGCGCTGGAAGACCCGCCAGAGCCTGCGCGAGCGGCTGTCCAGCGGGGTGGAATCCACCCTGCAGCGCGTGCTGTCGCGGTTCTGACCAGTGGCTTGCGTGCCGGGTCATCCGACCCCAGTGTCCGATCAGGTTTCGCCCACAAGGAAAGCGTGATGCAACTGACCACCACCGCGTTCGCCGACGGCCAGCCGATCCCCGATCACTACGCCTTTGCGCAGCCGGACGCGGACAACCATTTCCGCTTTTCCGACAATCACAACCCGGATCTGGCCTGGTCCGGGGCGCCGGACGGCACGCAGTCGCTGGTACTGCTGTGTATCGACCCGGACGCGCCCAGCAAGCCGGACGACGTCAACCAGGAAGACCGCGAAGTCCCAGCCGATCTGCCACGGGTGGACTTCTTCCACTGGGTGATGGTCGACCTGCCCGCCGACAGCGACGGCATTGCCGCCGGGGCCTGCGCCAGTGAGGTCACGCCGGGCGGCAAGCGCCAGCCCGCCGGCCCGGCTGGCGCCCGCCAGGGCCTCAATACCTACACCGACTGGTTCGCGGGCGATCCCGACCTGGGCGGGCATTACTACGGCTACGACGGCCCCGCCCCGCCCTGGAACGACAGCATCCCGCACCGCTACGAGTTCCGGCTGATCGCCACCGACCTGCCGCGGTGTCCGGTCGATGGCGATTTCACCGGCCCGGACGTGCTGGCGGCGCTGGACGGCCACGTGCTGGCCACGGCCTCGGTGACCGGCACCTACACGCTCAACCCACGCCTGCGCTGAAACTAACCTACGGCGTTCATGGTCAGATCGGGTAACTGACGCCCGCGCTACGGGTTTCATTCCACAAGCTTCAAGGATTCATCCATGACGATCCGTTCGCTTTTGCTGGCGGGGTTTGCCGCCACCGGCCTTGCCTTCGTACCGGCCGCCCACGCCGAGCTGCCCGCCGGCCTGAGCGGGGATCCGCCCACCCTGGCACCCATGCTGGAAGAGGTGATGCCCGCCGTGGTTGGCATTCAGGTCACCGGCAAGGCACGCCAGACGCCGGATCACCCGATGTTCAACGACCCCTTCTTCCGGCGTTTCTTCGGCATTCCGGACGACCCGCAACCGCAGCAGCCCCGCGGCGTGGGTTCGGGTGTGATCGTCGACGCCGACAAGGGCATCGTGCTAACCAACAATCATGTGATCCAGAATGCCGACGAGGTGACCGTCCGGCTACAGGATGACCGCGAACTGACCGCCGAAGTGGTCGGCACCGATCCGGATTCCGACATCGCCGTGCTCCGCGTGGACGCCGACGATCTCACCGAGATTACGGTCGCCGACTCCGACAATCTGCGGGTAGGCGATTTCGTGGTCGCCATCGGCAACCCCTTCGGCCTGCGGCAGACCGTAACCTCGGGCATCGTCAGCGCGCTCGGCCGCCACGGTCTGGGCAACCGCTACGAGGACTTTATCCAGACCGACGCATCGATCAACCCCGGCAACTCGGGCGGCGCCCTGGTCAACCTCGAGGGCGAGCTGGTCGGCATCAACACCGCGATCCTGTCGCGTTCCGGCGGCAACATCGGCATCGGCTTCGCCATCCCCACCAATATTGCCACCACCGTCGTCGAGCAGATCATGGAGTTCGGCGAGGTCCGGCGCGGTCAACTTGGCGTGGTCGGCCAGAACCTCACCAACGAGCTTGCCGAAGCGATGGACCTTGATGTCACGCGCGGCGTGCTGATCGCCCAGGTGGTCGAAGGGTCGCCCGCCGACAAGGCAGGGATCCAGGAGCGCGACGTGATCACCGGCATCAACGGCAACGACATCAAGGATTTCTCCGAGCTGGCCAATGCCATTGGTCTGCGGTCCCCCGGGGAGAAGGTGCGCATCAAGCTGCTGCGCGACGGCGAGACCAGAAACGTCACCGCCACTCTGACCAAGGCCGACGAGACTCAGGCCAGCGCTGGGAATGGCGATACCGGTTTCCCCGCCCTGGAAGGCGCCAAGATCGGCGCGATTCCGGAGGATCACGATCTGGCCGGAGAAGTGGAAGGCGTGGCTGTCCTCGATATCGCGCGCGGCAGCCCCGCCGCCTCCTCGGGCCTGCGCCCGGGCGACATCATAACTTCGGTCAACCGCCGGCCGGTGGACTCGCTCGAAGCCTTCCGCGAGCTGGTCAACAGCGACGCGCAACAGCTGCTGCTTCATGTGCGCCGAGGCGACGGGGCGCTGTTCCTGCTGGTCCGCTAGCCCACCCCCTGAACCGCCTACCCGGTCCCGGCCGGGTAGGCATTTGCCCCGTTGGGGCGCCTCCGGTCTATACTCGGCGCATTCGTTACAGTCCTGCGGTCATGGTGGCATTCGACATCTATCAATTCGAGGATCGGCTCACCGAGCTGCTGGCGGCCTACGAGAAACTCCAGGCCCGCCATCGTGAGCTCGAGAATCGCCACCAGGCTTTGCGCGAGCAGACCAGTCAGCGCCTGCGGGCCCTGACGGAGCGGCTGAAGGCGCTGGAGGCCGAGGCCGAGGTGTCCGACTCATGACCTCCGCCTCGCGAGACCAGACCCAGCTGACCGTGCGCATCCTCGGTCGGGATTACCAGGTGGCCTGCCCCGAAGGAGAGCGCGAGGCGCTACTGGCATCGGCCGAATATCTGTCGCGCCGGATGACCACCGTCCAGAAGAAGGGCAAGACCCTGGGCATGGAACGCATCGCGGTGATGACCGCGCTCAACATGGCGCGGGATCTGCTCGACATGGAACAGCGCCGCAAGCGCGCTCCGGTCGATGACGAGGCCAGCGACCGGCTGTCCCAGTTGCAGCTACGCATCGAATCCGCGCTTGATGAAAAGGGTTAGCCCCGCGTAGCATTAGCTTCGGCTCTCCTGCCGTGTTCGACGGTTGCCGGGTACCCCTTGAGCCTAATTACGAAACCCGGGGTCATGAAGCATCGTTGGTGAGCATGTCCGCCTCGTAGCGGAAAGCCTAAGGCGACGTGGTTGGCCCCACTTGAGCGTTTGTCTCAAGGTCACAGGCCACCGACGGCACAGGCGGGAGATGCCGACTTACCCAGACAGCCACGACCCCGACGCGCGCCAGCGCCTGCGGCGGTCGTTGCAGGCCGCCCGACGGCGGCTCGAACCATGCCAGCGACACCGGGCCACCGAACGCGCCCTAGCGCGTCTGTGCCGCCTGCCGGCGTTTGTGCGCGCCCGATCCGTCGCCGTCTACCGCGGTGTGGGCGGCGAAATCGACCCTGCCCCGCTTGCCGACGCCGACCCCCGGCGCCAGTACTTCGCCCCGGTGGTCCGCAACCGGATGCTGGTATTCCGCCCCTGGCAGGCGCCGATCTGGCGTGCCAACCGCTTCGGCATTCCGGAACCGGTGGGCACCGATTACCCGGCCCGGGCCATGGATCTGGTGCTCACCCCGCTGGTGGGCTTCGACCCGGCCGGCAACCGGCTGGGCATGGGTGGCGGCTTCTACGACCGCAGTTTTGCCTTTCTGCGGGATCGATGCTGGCGCCGGCCGCGGCTGGTCGGTCTGGCCTTCGACGTGCAGCAGGTCGACGCCCTGACGGCGGCCGACTGGGATGTTCCGCTGGATGCCATCGTGACCGAATCGGGCGTGATCCGGCCGAAGCCGGCCCCTGCAGGCATCGGGTAGAATCCGGGCGGCGAACCTGTCTAGGAGCCCCTGTTCATGCGCTACTGGTTGATGAAGTCCGAGCCCGAGGAATTCAGCCTCGAGGATCTGCGCAACCGCCCCGACCAGACCGAGCCCTGGGACGGCGTGCGCAACTACCAGGCCCGCAACTTCATGCGCGACGACATGAAGAGGGGCGACCAGGTCTTCTTCTACCACTCCAACTGTGCGGAACCGGGCATCGTCGGCATCGCTACCATCGCCCGTGAGGCCTATCCCGACCCCACCGCGTTCGACCCGGACGACAGCCACTACGATCCGAAATCCGATCCCGACAATCCGCGCTGGTACCACGTGGATGTGGGATTCGAACGGGAACTCAATCGCACTATTAGCCTCAAGGAACTCAAGGAACACGCGAAAACGCTGGAGGGATTCGCGCTGATCCGTCGCGGCAACCGATTGTCGGTTATGCCGGTGGATGAGGCCCACTGGCGCTACATCCTGTCGCTGGAGTAGAACCCCGACGGGGGTTGCTGCGCCGGATCAGCCGCTGGCCAGAAAGAAGCCGTAGGCTGGGTTGGTGGTCTCTTCTTCGTACTCGTAACCCAGCGCATCCAGCGACTCGCGACACGCTTCCCGCTCGCCCGGCGGCACTTGCATGCCGGCCAGCACCTGGCCGTAGGCATGACCGTGGTTGCGATAGTGGAACAGGGAGATGTTCCAGCGGTCGCCGACGTTGTCGAGGAAGTTCAGCAAGGCGCCGGGGCGTTCCGGAAACTCGAACCGGAACAGCATTTCATCGGTCACCCCGGAGGTGCGCCCGCCAACCATGTAGCGCACGTGCAGCTTGGCCATTTCGTTGGCGCTGAGGTCGGTTACCGCGTAACCCTCGCCAGCCAGCAGTTCGATGATCCGGTCGCGCTCGGCCGGGCCTTCGGTGAGCTTGACCCCGGCAAAAATGTGGGCCTCGCCCGGCCCCGAGTAGCGGTAGTTGAACTCGGTGATGCCACGAACCCCGAGAGCCTGGCAGAAGGCACGGAAGGCACCCGGGCGCTCGGGAATGGTCACCGCCAGCAGCGCCTCGCGATGCTCGCCCAGCTCCGCCCGTTCGGCGATGTAACGCAGGCGGTCGAAATTGACGTTGGCGCCGCTGTGAATCGCCACCAGCGACTGACCGCTGACGCCGGTTTCGGCCACGTATTTCTTCAAACCGGCCAGGGCCAGGCCGCCGGCCGGTTCGGCCAGGGAACGGGTGTCCTCGAAGATGTCACGCACGGCGGCCGAGATTTCGTCGGCGGTCACGGTAATCATGGCGTCGACACAGCGCTGGGCCACACGGAAGGGCTCTTCGCCGGCGCAGCGCACCGCCGCACCATCGGCGAACAGCCCCACATGATCCAGGGTAATGCGCTCGCCGGCCTCCAGCGCGCGGGTCATGCTCGGGGCGTCATCCGGTTCCACGCCGATCACCCGGATATCCGGCCGCACGCTCTTGACATAGGCACTGACCCCGGCGATCAGTCCCCCGCCGCCCACGCAGCAGAAGATGGCGTGGAGATCATCCGGGTGCTGCTGCAAGATCTCCATGCCGATGGTGCCCTGGCCGGCGATGACCTCGGGATCATCGTAGGGATGCACATAGGTGAGCAAGTCCCGGGCGGCCAGTTCGTTGGCATGCGCCGCCGCTTCATCGAAGCTGTCGCCGTGGAGGATGATCTCCCCACCGAGCGCGCCCACCGCCTTGACCTTGATCGACGGCGTGGTCCGCGGCATGACGATCACCGCGCGGATGCCCAGTTTCCGGCCGGACAACGCCACCCCCTGGGCATGGTTGCCGGCCGAGGCGCAGATCACGCCGCGGGCGCGCTGCTCGTCGCTGAGACCGGCAATCTTGTTATAGGCCCCGCGCAGCTTGAAGGAATGCACCGGCTGCAGGTCCTCACGCTTGAGCAGGACGTTGTTGCCCAACCGGTCGGACAACTGAACCGCATGTTCCAGTGGGGTCTCGATGGCCACGTCGTAGACCCGGGCCGCGGCGATACGCCGCAGGTATTCGGCATCGCCCACGTCCACAGCCTGGGCTTCGGGGCGGACGGAATCGGTGGTCAGGTCGGTTACCATGTCGGGGCGGAATTGAGCGCAGGCGCTATCGTAACAGGCAGACCCGGCGGGCAGTGTGGGCAGGCTGGCAGGCCATCCAGTATCATGCCGCGCTGGTCCTGATTCACGATCTGGTATGCCCGATACAATCGCGTTCATCGGCGGTGGCAACATGGCAACAAGCCTGATCGGCGGGTTGCTGGCCAACGGTCACCCGTCCGCTGGAGTGGCAGTGATCGAGCCGGATGCGGACAAGCGTGCTGCCCTGACCGAACGCTTCGGTGTCCGGGCCGCGGCGGCGCCGGCGGAATTGTTGCCGCAGGCCACCATCTGGGTACTGGCGGTCAAGCCGCAGATCATGGCCACCGTGGTCGGCGAGCTGGCTTCGCTGGCCGGACAGGTGCGGCCGCTGGTGATTTCCATTGCCGCCGGGGTGCCGCTGGCGGCGCTCGCCCGGTGGCTGGACGCCGACCTGCCCCTGGTTCGCAGCATGCCCAACACCCCGGCGCTGATCGGGGCCGGTATCACCGCCCTGTTCGCCGGTGAACACGTCAGCGCCGACCAGTGCGCCGCGGCCGAAACCGTTCTGGCCGGCGCCGGCGAAACGCTCTGGGTGGATCGCGAGGACGACCTCGACGCGGTCACCGCCACCTCGGGCAGCGGTCCCGCGTACTTCTTCGCGTTCATGGAGGCCATGCAGGCCGCCGCCGAGGAACTCGGCCTGGACCGGGAAATCGCCACCCGGCTGGTGCGACAGACCGCCCTGGGTGCCGCGCGCATGGCGGTGGAGTCCGGCGATTCGCCCACCACCCTGCGGACCAACGTCACCTCGCCCGGCGGCACCACCGAGCGGGCGCTGACCATTCTCGACGAAGGCGGTTTCGACCTGCTCGTGGCGGAGGCCATGCGGGCCGCCGCCGGCCGCTCGCGCGAGCTGGCCGCGCAAATCGCCGACCAATAGCCAAGGAGCCCCATGGCCGCCGGCAATGCCAACAATGCCCTGATGTTCCTGGTGGACACGCTGTTCGCGCTGTACATCATCGTGCTGCTGCTGCGGATGCTGCTCCAGATCGCGCGCGCCGATTTCCACAACCCGATCTCGCAGTTCGTGTGGCAAGTCACCAATCCGCCGGTCGGACTGCTGGGGCGGGTGATTCCCCGCTGGCGCAACATCGATCTGGCCGCTCTGTCGCTGGCCGTGCTGCTGTGCTTCGTCAACATCCAGGTGGATATCTGGCTGTATCCGGAGGCCATCGCCGCGCAACCGATCGCAATCGCCTGGTGGGCGCTGCTCAAGACCCTGGTGATGGTGTGTAACCTGTTCACCTTCACTATCCTGATCCAGGCCCTGGCCAGCTGGCTGACGCCGGGCCACCACACCCCGGCCACGGCGGTGCTGTGGAGCGTGAACGAGCCGCTGCTGCGTCCGGTGCGCCAGTACGTGCCGCCGATCAGCGGGCTGGACATCTCGCCGCTGGTGGTGATCATCGGGCTGCAGGTGATCAGCCGTCTGCTGCCGTTGCCGGGTCTGTTCCGGTAAGCCAGGGAATGCCCCGTACCCTGCCCGCCAATTCCGTCGGCATCGTCACGCCGCAATCGCTGCAGGTGGCGGAGCCGCTGCCGCTGGATTGCGGCAAGACCTTCGGTCCCTATGAACTGGTCTTCGAGACCTACGGCGAGTTGAACGCGGATCGCAGCAACGCCATCCTGGTCTGCCATGCCCTGTCCGGCAATCACCATGCCGCCGGTTACCACAGCGAGAACGATGACAAGCCGGGCTGGTGGGACAAGTGCATCGGGCCCGGCAAGCCCTTCGACACCAACCGATTCTTCGTGGTCTGCCCGGCCAATCTGGGCGGTTACCAGGGCTCCACCGGCCCGGGCGACCACAATCCGGCCACCGGCCGGCCCTACGGTCCCGACTTCCCGGTTGTCACGGTGGCCGACTGGGTGCGTTCGCAACGCATCCTCCAGCGGCACCTGGGCATCGACTGCTGGGCTGCGGTGGCCGGCGGCAGCCTCGGGGCCATGCAGGTGATGCAGTGGTCCATCGATTATCCCGAGGCGCTGCGCCACGCACTGGTGATTGCGGCGGCGCCCCGGCTGTCCGCCCAGAACATCGCATTCAACGAGATCGCCCGACAGGCGATCGTCACCGATCCGGAGTTCCACGGCGGCCGCTATTACGAGCACGGGGTGGTACCGCGTCGCGGCCTGATGCTGGCCCGGATGCTCGGCCACATCACGTACCTGTCGGATGAGGCCATGCGCGCCAAGTTCGGCCGCGACCTGCGCGGCGGCCGGATCAACTACGGGTTCGACGTCGAATTCCAGGTGGAATCCTATCTGCGTTATCAGGGCCAGTCCTTCGTGGACCGTTTCGATGCCAACACCTACCTGCTGATGACCAAGGCGCTGGACTACTTCGATCCGGCCGCCCGGGCCGACGGCAAGCTGGCCCAGGCCTTCGCCCCGGCGCTGGCCCGCTTCCTGGTGATTTCCTTCACCTCGGACTGGCGTTTTTCACCGGCCCGATCGCGGGAAATCGTGGATGCCCTGGTCGATGCCGGCAAGCACGTCAGTTACGCCGAGATTACCTCCGATGTCGGCCACGATGACTTCCTGCTGACCATGCCCCACTACGTTCGCACCCTGAACGGGTACCTCGACCGGGTGGCCGAGGAGGCCGGCGTATGAGTACCGACCCAGCCGTATCGGAAACCGGCGAGTTGCGCGCCGACCTGGACATCATCAGCCGCTGGATCGAGCCGGGCGCGCGGGTGCTCGACCTCGGCTGTGGCGACGGCACCCTGCTGGCGCGGCTGATGGCCACCCAGGGCGTGACCGGTTACGGGCTGGAGATCAATCCGGACAATGTCATCGCCTCGGTGGCGGCGGGCGTCAACGTCCTGCAGCTGGACCTGGACGACGGCCTATCCCAGTTCGAGGACGACAGCTTCGATGTGGTACTGATGACCGCCGCCCTGCAGGAAGTGCGGCGCCCCGACCTGCTGCTGGCGGAGATGCTGCGCATCGGTCGCGAAAGTGTGGTGACTTTCCCCAATTTCGGCCACTGGAAACCGCGCCTGTCGATTGCGCTGCGGGGGGTGATGCCGATATCCCGGGCGATGCCCGACGAATGGTACGACACGCCCAACATCCATCTGTGCACGGTTCGAGATTTCGAACGGCTGTGCCGCATGCTCGGCATCACCATCACGCGCCGCCACATGGTCAACCACGCCCATCGCAGCACCTGGGGCATGCGCCTGCTGCCCAACCTGCTGGGTGAAATCGCCCTATATCGGCTGCGACGGGACCCGCGCTGACCCACGCCGCCGATCAGGGGGCTTCGCCCTGAACCGCCAGCTTCGCCTGAATGAATTCCCGATGCGGCAGGTGCAGCAGCTCGGCCAGATGCCGCAGCAGATGCTCCTCGTGCGCATCCAGATGGGCATCGGCGTAGGCCACCTGCCAGAGCATCTCCAGCACCCGGCGCTTGTCGGTGACATCCATGCCGTCGTTAAGCACCTGGATGAAGCGGTGCAGCGAAATCGCCTCGCGCTGGGCCGGCCGCGCCGCTTCCAGCAGATCGGCGACCTCGTCCCCGGTCAGGTGGAAGGTCTCGCGCAGCAGCCGCCGGATCTCGTCCTGTTCACGCGGATCGTGCTCGTGATCCGCATGTTCCATTTCCAGCAACAACACCGCGGCGGCCAGTTCGCGGGTGTGCTCGGGATTGCTGTCGCGGGTGGCGGGATCGTTGAGGGTGGTCTTGAGTCGTTCCAGCAGATTCACGTCTAGGGTGTCCTTTCCGGGCTGTCGCTGAGAAAAATGTCACCGAACCAGGCACGGCCGCGGCCGCCAAGGTTGTCGCAGTCGACCATCAGGGCGATGCCATCGATATGATCGGTGTCACGGTCGAAGTGGCGGCGGAAATCGGCCTGAACATTGCGCGCTTCGTGCTGCCAGCCACCGGGTCCGCTTTCGACCACGACCATCATGGCCTGTTCCTTAAACGGGTTGGGCCAGGCGGCGCCGACCGGTTCGCGGCTGGCCCAGACGTAGTTGATGGCGCGGGTCCGCCAGATTCGCCAGCCACCATCGATTACCGCATAGACGCGGGCCGGAAAATCATCTCCGGCCCGCGTGCGCTCATCAAGATCGGCGTAAACGTTATCGACCCGCCAGGACCAGTGCAGATACGGGGTTTGCTCGAGATCGATGCGCTGTTCGATGCCGAACACGGCGGCGCCGTTGTCGCACTGTCCGCGCAGCACCCGGCTTCCATCCTGCTCGACCAGGGCATAGTCGCTGGCGGCAATGTCGTCGAAACCAAGCGTCTGCCAGCCGTCGATCTCGCCTCCGGAGAAGGGACCGAGATCGACCCGTTCGGCCGCCGCCGGCCCGATCGCCAGCCAGATCAGAGCTGGGAGCAGCCGCCGCATGGCATTCACATCGGCTCCGCCCGGAGAAAGTCGGCCACCATCTGCTTTAGCTCGCCCAGACGGCCGTGGAAGAAGTGGCCGGTCTCGGGCATCCACTGCATCTGCGGCGGCGTCGTCAACGTGGTCAGCGCGGCGCGTGCCGCGTCCGGATCCGCGATCTCGTCAGCACTGCCATGCACGGCCAGCCATCGGCAATCGGGCGTCGGAAGCCTGCCCTCGAAATAGCCAGCCGGCAGGCCGACGGTGATCAGTGCCGCGGCACCGTCGGCGGCCGCAACCCGCAACGCGGTGGCCGCCCCGAAGGAAAACCCCATCAGCGCGATCGGCAAGTCAGCGCATGCATCCCGCGCATACGCGACAGCCGCCCGGCAATCATCCTGTTCGCCAATGCCGTCGTCGTGCTCGCCCTGACTGTCGCCGACACCACGAAAATCGAACCGCAGCGCATCGAATCCGGCCGCGCGGGCGGCCCGCCCCAGGGTGGTGACCACCTTGTTCTGACGCGTACCGCCATGTAGCGGATGGGGATGGCAAATCACGGCGATGCCACGCGGCGCCTCGGCACCCGTTTCAATGGTGGCGGCGAGATTTCCCACCGGCCCCGGGACACTGGCTTCCCGGCGCTGATTGCGGTCGGGCCAGGTCATCACTCAGGAGGCAGGCTGAGTGCCCGCATCCGTATCCTCGGCGTCTTCCGTGGCATCCGTATCCGAGCGGGCCGTCTGCGAACGGCGGGGTGCGTAGTAGACGATGGTGTCGCCCGCCGAGGGGCGGTGGCCATTCCGGTAGGCCGGCCGGAACAACAGAATGCCATCCTGGTAGAGCACCGCGATCACGAACGCTTCGGGCGGCAGGTCGCGGCGGAAGTCCTCGTAGCCATAGGTGTCGCTGAGCCTCGCCTTGAAGAACTGCCAGTTCTGGAAATGCCGGCGCCAGAGCTCTTCGTACTGGGCGTTCTCGTGGAACGCCGGGCGGCCCCGCAGCGGCTGCGCCACCAGCTTGGCCTCGTTGCTCTGATCGGCCGCATACATTGGCAGCTGGAATACGCGGTCGTGCTCCAGATTCTTGGAAAACGCATTGCAGACCAGGGCGTTATAGGCATCGTTGCTGGTGGCGGCCAGCAGGCAGGCAATTTCATTGAGTTCCAGGGATTGCTGGATCTGGTCCGACAGGACCTCACCGTAGAGCACGCGCACCCCGGCCAGCCGGGCCTGGCGCAGCCGGTGCCAGCTGGAGTCCACCAGCAGGGTGGAGACGTTGAGTTCGTTGGTCAGCGCCCGGGCTAGTTCCGTGGTCCAGGGCGACGCACCCACGATCAGCACGCCATGGGGATCGGCGGACAACCGCAACCAGCGGGACAGCCGGCCCAGGGTGAAGCCATGCAGGATCACGGTGGAAAACACCACCGCGAAGATCAGCGGCAGCAGCAGTTCGGCCCCGTCGTAGCCGGCCTCGACCATGAACGGCCCGAACACACCGGCCACGGCCGCGGCCACGATGCCGCGCGGGGCAATCCAGGCCAGCAGCACCCGGTCGCGCCAGTCCATGCCGGAAAACATGGTGGACAGCAGCACTGCCGCCGGGCGAACCACGAACATCACCGCCAGCACCAGCGCGGCGGCATGCCAATCCAGATGGGACAACACCTGGGGATCGAGATCGGCCGTGAGCACCACGAACACCACGGCCACCATCAGGATGGTGATGTATTCCTTGAACCGGCGCAGCTCCACCATGCCGGCAATCTGCATGTTGCCCATCACCATGCCCATGACCGTGACCGCCAGCAGACCGGCCTCGGCAAAGACCATGTTGGCCAGGGTGTAGATCACCAGCACCAGCGCGAACGTGGCCGGGGCCTTGAGGTATTCCGGCACCAGCGTCCGGTTGAACGCCCACCCCAGCGCGGAACCGGTACCCGCTCCCATCGCCAGGGACACAAGTAGCGCCCAGCCCAGGTCGACGAACACCTGCGCGCCGTTGCTGGTATCGCCGGTAACCACGAAATACTGGAACACCAGCACCGCCAGCAGCGCGCCGATGGGATCGTTGATGATGCCTTCCCACTTCAGGTAGGAGGCGGTGCGGCGGTTCAGGCCCGCCTGCCGCAGCATGGGAATGATCACGGTGGGGCCGGTCACGATCAGGATCGCCCCGAATACCAGCGATACCGGCAGCGACAGGCCGCCGATGAAATAGGCGGCGGTGCTGGCGAAGGCCCAGGTCAGCGCCGCGCCCACGGTGATCAGGCGCCGCACCCCGGCGGCGGCTTCGCGGAATTCGTGCCAGTGCAGGCTCAGCCCGCCCTCGAACAGGATCACCGCCACCGCGAGGCCCACCACCGGGCGCAGGATATCGCCGAAGTCCGCGCTGGGATCCACCAGCCCCAGTACCGGCCCGGCCAGCACGCCGGACACCAGGAAAAGCACGATGGCGGGCATGCGCAGCCACCATGCCGCCCACTGGGAGAAGACGCCTAGAAAGACGATCAGAACCAGGGTATGGCCGAGCTGATGTTCCATCGATGATCTCGATTGACGGCGCGGGGCGCAGCCGCGCGGGAGAAGGGCTAGATTGAATCCCAGCTGTTACGGGAACGCCGGCGAAACAGCGGCAACACCAGACCCAGCAGGATACCGCCAAGCAGGATGATGGCCCCTACCTTCATGCCGTCACGCCGGCTCTGCAGGGCCTGATTCTCGTGGCGAAGGCGCTCGACCTCGCTTTCCATCGACAGAATCTGCTCGCGAAACTCCTGATTCTCGCGATTGATACGGACGGCGTTCGCCGACGTCTCCTTGATCTGGCTGAGTTCCTGCTTGAGGGCCTTGTTCTCGGCCACCAGCTCTTTCTTCAGTGCGCCCAGTTCGGAGGAGCCTTCCATTACTTCGGACAGCTCTTCCCGCAGCGAGGCATTGCTCTCCTCCAGCTCCGTCACGCGTTCGCGCATCTCGGCGAGCTGGGTGCGGGCGGCCGGCTCATCTGACAGGAAGCGGGTCAGCACCCAGCCGTCCGAGCCGCCTTCCGTACGGACATGGGTCCAGCCGTCGCCGGTCTCGATCACCGTCACCGGTTCGCCGGCGTCCAGCAGCTGGGTAATGCGATAGTCATTGCCCGGCCCGCGCCGAAGATTGATCGAGAGTTCATCGCTGACATAGCGATCCGCCGCTGAAGCGGCGGTAACCACAAAAACCAGCAATACGGCAGCACAAACGCGCGACGACATAAGCCCCATAGCCCACCAGGTAGCCAAACGGTAAAGGCGCGAGATTGTAGCAAGTCACCGCAAGGCGCGAGCCATGACAGGACATTGCACGCCGCAGGGCCCGCTTCAGGACACCTGATCGCAATCCGACAATGCGCCTTGCCAGAGGTTCAGCGCGCCGCTAACCTCATTCCGGTTTCGATAAAAAATCGCCGGCCAGCCGCCGGCCCGAGGGGGAGGGGAACACGATGTTGAAACGGATGATGGTTATCGGGGCGTTTTGTCTCGGCGCCTCCAGTGGCGCTGCCGCCGAGATCGATTACGGTGCCAACGCCTCCCTGTACATGGGCTTCGATTTCGACGGTCCCACCGGCACCGAAGCCGGCCTGAATTACGGCCTGCGCCTGGATCACGACTGGCGCGTCGAGCAACAGGATCGTAAAGCCGCACTGGTAGAATGGCAGTTCGACCGAAACGGGTTCGACCACCTCCACCTGGGCGGCACGCCAATCGTGTCGCGCGAACTGATTCTCAGGCAGGACGATGAATCCGGCGGTGTTGTCGACTACCTCAAGAACAACCTCGGCACCGTGGCCGTAGCGGCCAGTGGTGCGGTGATCCTGTTCCTCGTGGTGGACGGCGCGATTGACGAGGGCGACCGGGAACCCGGGGGCACCGGTGCACCCACCAATGACATCAACTGCGACGGGCCGGACCGCCCGCCTGCCTGTCAGGGACCCTGATTCGGGATGCACGCGGCACCCCGGTCCGCCCGAGACTCACGACCAACGGGATGCCGACGGCATGGACGATCTGATCGATATAGGCGCCAACCTGGCGCACGAGAGCTTTGAAGAGGACCTGGACGCAGTGATCAATCGCGCCCACGCGACGGGCGTGGCGCAGATCGTGGTCACCGGCTCGGATGCCGACAGCAACCGTCGCGCCGCCGAACTGTCGCGGGCCTACCCCGGGCAGCTACACGCCACCGCCGGCCTGCACCCGCACCATGCCGATCAGGCGGATGCCGACCTTTATGCGCAGATCACCGCATCGGCGCGCGACGGGCAGATCGTGGCGGTGGGGGAAACCGGACTCGATTTCTTCCGCGACCTGTGCCCGCGACCCATCCAGGAACGGGTGTTTGCCCGTCAGCTCGAGATCGCAGCGGCCACCGGCCTGCCCGTGTTCCTGCACCAGCGCGATGCCCACGACCGTTTCATCGCGGTGCTGCGGGAACACCGGGATGCCCTGGGGGACTGCGTGGTGCACTGTTTTACCGCCGATCGCCGCGCCCTGTTCGAGTGCCTCGACCTGGATTGCCATATCGGCATCACCGGCTGGATCTGCGACGAGCGCCGCGGTCGCCACCTACTCGACATGGTAGACAGCGTGCCGGCCGAACGGCTGATGATCGAAACCGATGCCCCCTATCTGATGCCTCGCAGCATCCGCCCCAAACCGCGTACACGGCGCAACGAGCCCATGCATCTGCCGCATGTGCTGACGCGGCTTGCCGAGGCACGCGGCACCGCGCCCGAGGCTCTGGCACGCAGCACCAGCGCTACCGCCCGTGCGTTCTTTCGCATCGCCGAAACACCCGCCGAGCGGAAGGTTTCCTGAAGACATTCACCGCGTGCACCGCGGCGCTCCTCGCGCAGACATGAAATCTTCAATTGTCTCCGGCGTCGTTTGCCGATAAGGTCGTAGTGCTCGCACAAAAATACGGTGGAGGACTCATGGGGAATTGGACATTGGCAAAAGGCTTCGCGGCAATTGCCTGCTCGGGGGCCTTGATGGGGTTGCCGGCAACCAGCGCGCTGGCCGACGATCACTCGGGTGGTGATGGTGCCTACTGGACCAATCCGGACGGTGACGTCTGGATGAATGCCGACGGCGAATGCTGGTATACGCCGAACGCGCCCAAGGAAGCGCCGCGTGAAGAATGCGGCGACAAGGTGGCGCAAGCCGAACCCGAGCCGAAGGATTCCGACGGTGACGGCGTGATCGACGCCAACGACGAATGCCCGGGTACACCCGCCGGCACGGAAGTGGACGCCACCGGTTGTCCAGTGGAGAAAGACGCACCGATCGTCCTCAAGGGCGTGAAGTTCGAGTTCAATTCCGCCACGCTCACGGCGGGCGCAGAGAGCCGACTCGACAATGTCGTGAATGCGCTCAAGTCGTCGCAGGACTTCGACGTGCGCATCGAGGGCCATACCGACAGCATCGGCTCCAACGAGTACAACCTTGATCTGTCCCAGGATCGGGCCGACTCGGTGAAGGCCTATCTGGTGGATAACGGCATCCGTGCCAGCCGACTCGTGACCCGCGGCTTCGGTGAGACGCGTCCGGTGGCGCCGAACACCAAGCCGGACGGCAGCGACAACCCGGCCGGTCGTGCCGAAAACCGCCGCGTGGAGCTGCACGTCATCGACGAGTAGCCAACCTCAGGCGGGAAAATCAGGCCCGGTCCGCGTTTCGCGGGCCGGGCCTTCTTGTTTGCAACCGAATCAGCCGGGCGCTGGCGCCGGGATCAATCGGTCACTGCGCCACGGCTTGCGGTGGACACCAGCCGCGCGTACTTGGCCAGTACGCCCCGGGTGACCCGCGGTGCCGGCGGCTGCCAGGCGGCGCGCCGGCGTTCCAGTTCGGTGTCGTCGATCTCGAGTTGCAGCAAACGGCGTTCCGCATCGATGGTGATGGTGTCACCCTCCTCGACCAGCGCAATCCCGCCGCCCACGGCGGCTTCCGGCGCCACGTGGCCGACCACCATACCGTAGGTGCCACCGGAGAAACGGCCATCCGTGATCAGGCCGACCTTTTCGCCCAGCCCGCGCCCGATCAGCGCCGACGTGGGGGACAGCATTTCGCGCATGCCTGGGCCACCCTTCGGCCCTTCGTAGCGAATCACTACCACGTCGCCGGCCCGGATGCGATCCTCCAGGATGGCGCCCATCGCCTCTTCCTCGGAGTCGAACACCCGGGCGGGGCCACTGATGGCGGCCTTTTTCAGGCCGGTGATCTTGGCCACCGCCCCTTCCTCGGCGAGATTGCCCTTGAGGATGGCCAGATGTCCGGCCTGATAGACCGGATCGCTCATCGGCCGGATCACCGACTGGCCGGCAGGCGGGGCGTCCGGCACGTCGGCCAGCACCTCCGCCAGGGTCACTCCGGTGATTGTCCGGCAGTCACCGTGCAGCAACCCGGCCGTCAACAGCATCTTCATCACCTGCGGCACACCGCCGGCGGCATGCAGGTCCACGGTGAGATAGCGCCCCGAGGGCTTCAGGTCGCACAGCACCGGCACCCGGCCCCGGATGCGTTCGAAATCATCGATGCTCAGATCCACCTCGGCGGCATGGGCGATCGCCAGCAGGTGCAGCACCGCATTGGTCGAGCCGCCCAGCGCCATGATCACCGCGATGGCGTTCTCGAACGCTTGGCGGGTGAGCAGATCACGCGGGCGGATATTCTGTTCGATGGCCTCGATCAGCGCGCGGGCGGACGCAGCCGCGCTCTCGCCCTTCTCATCGTCCTCCGCGGCCATGGTGGAGGAGTACGGCAGACTCATGCCCATGGTTTCGAACGCACTGGACATGGTATTGGCCGTATACATGCCGCCACAGGAGCCGGCCCCCGGGCAGGCGTTGCATTCCACCGCCCGCAGCCGGTCGTTGTCGATAGTGCCGGCCGAGAACTGACCCACCGCCTCGAAGATCGACACCAGGTTCAGATCCTCGCCGTCCAGGCGCCCCGGCTTGATGGTACCGCCGTAAACGAAGATACCGGGAATGTTCATGCGCGCCATGGCGATCATCGCGCCCGGCATGTTCTTGTCGCAGCCGCCCAAAGCAATGACGCCATCCATGCTCTCGGCTTGGCACGCAGTCTCGATGGAATCCGCGATCACCTCGCGCGACACCAGCGAGTACTTCATGCCCGGCGTGCCCATCGAGATGCCGTCGGACACGGTGATGGTACCGAAGGTCTGGGCCTTGGCGCCGCCGGACTCCAGCGCGTCCACGGTGCGATCGGTCAGGACGTTGAGGCCGACGTTGCAGGGCGTGATGGTCGAGTAGCCATTCGCCACCCCGACAATGGGCTTGTCGAAATCGGCATCGGAATAACCCATGGCGCGCAGCATGCCGCGATTGGGCGCGCGCGCCAGACCCTGGGTGATAACGCTGCTGCGGCGCTTGCGCTCGTCGCTCTGGCCCATCTGGAGGCTCCCGGTGGCGTGGAGAAGGCGCGCCATTATGCCCGCATCGGGGCCGCCCACAAAAAAGGGCGCCCGCGATGGGCGCCCCCTGTCGAGCGGATGCAGGCGCGGTCGTGGTCAGCCCGGCTGCCGGGTCACACGCAGATAGGGCTTGAGCTCCTTCCAGCCATCCGGGAAGTGTTCCCTGGCCTCGTCGTCGGAAAGCGTCGGCAGGATGATCACGTCCTCCCCGGCCTGCCAGTTGACCGGCGTGGCCACCTTGTGGCCGTCGGTCAGCTGGATCGAGTCGACCACCCGCAGAATCTCCGCGAAGTTGCGGCCGGCGCTCTTCGGGTAGGTCATGGTCATGCGAACCTTCTTGTTGGGGTCGATGACGAAGACCGACCGCACCGTGGAGGTGTCGCCCGCACCCGGGTGGATCATGTCGTAGAGCTCGGATACCTTGCGGTCCGGATCGGCGATGATCGGGAAGTTCACGGCGCTGCCTTGGGTTTCCTCGATGTCACCCGACCAGGCGCGGTGATCCTCCACCGAGTCCACCGAAAGCACGATCGCCTTGGCGTTGCGCTTGTCGAACTCGGCCTTCAGGCGCGCCGTTTCGCCAAGTTCGGTGGTGCAGACCGGCGTGAAATCGGCGGGGTGAGAATAGAAGACCACCCAAGAATCCCCGATCCAGTCGTGAAAACGGATACGGCCTTCGGTGGTATCGGCTTCGAAATCCGGCGCGGTGTCGCCAAGTCGCAATGCCATGGGAATACTCCATCGGTTGTATGTTGCTGCCCGGAGTGGTGGTCTAAGGGCATATGCCGCGCTTTTCAACCAATGTCATGGTTATATCTTTAGTGACAAAGGAATCACGGCTTCCTACCATCGGCGGCTGCCCTCTCAGCAACTACAGGTTCCATCCGTGACCGAAACCCGCGACACGGCGGTTTATGTCGTCTACGTCACCTGCCCGGCGCCGGCCGTGGCCAGCGAGATTTCGCGCACCCTGGTGGATGAACACCTGGCGGCCTGCGTCAATGTCGTACCCGGCCTGCAATCGGTTTACCACTGGCAGGGTCAGGTAGAGGTGGACGAGGAACTCCTCCTGCTGATCAAGACCACGGCCGATCGTTTCGAGTCGCTGAAAGCCCGGGTGCTGACACTGCATCCCGACGAACTCCCCGAGATCCTGGCGGTCCGAGCCGCGGACGGATTGGACGGCTATCTACGATGGGTCAAGGAGACCACGGAACCCGCATGAAGGTATCGAGAGCCGGCCTGGCGCTGCTTCTGCTGACGATCAGCGCCCTCGCATTCGGTCAGTCGGGGCTGCTGCAGAGCAGCGATCGCGACTTCCTCCCGGTGGACGAAGCCTTCGTGCTGGATGTCGAGCCCGCCGAGGGCAAGTTGACCCTGCATTGGCAGATCGCCGAGGACTACTACCTGTACCGTCACGCCCTCGCCTTCGAACCGGTCGGCGATAACGATCTGCGCCTGGGCGATCCGGAGATACCGGACGGCGAGGTCCATGAAGACGAATTCTTCGGCGAAGTGGAAACCTACCGCCGCTCACTGTCGGTGGAAATTCCGATCGAGGGGGACATCGGCGACAACGCCCGGCTGGCCGTCACCTACCAGGGCTGCGCCGACGCCGGCCTCTGCTATCCGCCGGAAACCCGTGAAATTTCGCTCACCGACGGCAGCGCCGGTGCGTCCTCACCCGACGACCCGCCTACCGGTTTCCGCGCGGAGCAGGACCGGCTGGCCGATACCCTGAGCGACGACGGGCGGCTGTGGACCCTGGCCACGTTCCTCGGCCTCGGCCTGCTGCTGACCTTCACGCCCTGCGTGCTGCCGATGATTCCGATCCTGTCGGGCATCATCGTCGGCCAGTCGGGCGCGGTCGGGCCCTGGCGGGGCCTGCTGCTGTCGTCAGCCTATGTGCTGGCCATGGCGGCCGCCTACACCGTTTTCGGCGTGATCGCGGCCCTGAGTGGGCTCAACCTCCAGGCCGCACTGCAGTCGCCCTGGGTGGTGGCCCCGTTCGCGCTGGTGTTCGTCGCGCTGTCGCTCGCCATGTTCGGCTTCTACCAGCTACAGCTACCGGCCGAGCTGCAGGCTCGCCTGTCCGCCGTGGGGCGCGATCGCGGCGGCCTTGCCGGCGCCGGTCTCATGGGCTTCGTGTCGGCGCTGATCGTGGGCCCCTGCCTGGCCCCGCCGCTGGCCGGGGCCCTGCTCTACATCAGCACCAGCGGCGACGCGCTGCTGGGCGGCCTGGCCCTGTTCTGCCTAGGCCTGGGCATGGGTCTGCCGCTGATCGTGCTCGGCACGGTGGGCGGTGGCGTGCTGCCGCGCGCCGGACAGTGGATGCAGCACATCAACGTGCTGTTCGGCATCATTCTGCTGGGCGTGGCCATCTGGCTGCTGGGTCGGATTGTGCCGGGACCGGTCCAGTTGGTGCTGTGGGCAGGCCTGTTTGCCGGCTACGGGGCCCATTTATCGGCGCTTGGCCGAGCCGCCGGGCGTGGCGCGGGCATTCAGAGCCTCGGCCAAGGCGCCGGCCTGCTTGCCCTGATCTATGCCGCGGTGCTGGTTGTGGGCGCCAGCGGCGGTGCGGGTGATCCGCTACGCCCGCTGGCACCATTTACCAGCGGGTCCGCCAGCACGGCGGCGAATGCCGCGAAGACCCCCTTCACGCGCGTGCAGAGCAGCGATGCCCTGCGCCAGGCCATGCAGCAGGCCGCGGGCGATGGTCGACCCGCGGTAGTGGATTTCTATGCCGACTGGTGCGTGGAATGCGTGAACATGGAACACCGCGTATTCAACCAGCCCGAAGTCGGCGATGCGCTGGACGGGGTGGCGGCCCTGCAGCTTGACGTGACCGAGTACACTGGTGGCCATCGCGCCCTGATGCGGGAATTCGGCGTGGTTGGCCCGCCCACGATCCTGTTCATCGGCGCCGACGGCGAGGAACGCCGCGACTACCGGCTGATCGGCCAAACCGACGCCGCCGGCTTCGTCCGGCGCCTGCGCGACGCGGTCTCGCCGTGACCCGCCGCACCGCCAGCTGGCTGATCGGCCTAGCGCTGCTGGGCGGCGCCGGCGGCTTGACGGCGTGGCTGGCCCTGGCGCCCCCGCCCGAACTGCCGGATGTGGCAATCGCCGATCTCGACGGTGATCCGAAAACCCTCGAAAGCTGGGCCGGGCAGATTCGCGTGGTCAATTTCTGGGCCACCTGGTGCAAGCCCTGCCGCGAAGAGGTTCCCATGCTGGTCGCCGCACAGCGCGAGCTGGCCGATCAGGGCGTTCAAATCATCGGCCTGGCCGTGGACGATGCCGATACCGCCGCCCGATTCGCCCGGGATTACGACATCAACTACCCGGTGCTGGCCGACACCAGTGCGGTAATGCGGGTGCAGGACCAGTTAGGCGCCGGTCAGGGCTTGCCGGTAACGCTGGTAATTGATCGCCGGGGACGCATCGAGGCCCGGGCGGTTGGCGAAATCACCCGCGAAGGCCTGGACGAAATGCTGGCGCCATTGCTGAAAAAACCCTGATCCGGCCCGGTCGACCGGACGCCATCTTGCCTCGAACGGGCGTGATCTGACACGAAAACAGCCGGCTGTGTACATCGCCGGTTGGTTGCGGCACAATCGGGCCAACTTCGATCAGGGCGCATGCGTGGCCAAGATTCTTCTGCTCAACGGTCCCAATCTCAATCGACTGGGACAACGCGAGCCCGGCCTCTACGGCATGCAAACGCTGGGTGACATCGAGCAACGACTGGCACGGCAGGCCGACGATGCCGACGTCGAGTTCGCCTGCCTGCAGTCCAACGCCGAGGCCGCTCTCATCGAGCGAATCCACCAGAGCGCCGAGGAAGGGGTGAATATCATCCTGCTCAACCCGGCGGCGTTCACGCATACCAGCGTGGCGTTACGCGACGCGCTGCTGGCGGTCGACACGCCCTTCATCGAGATCCATCTGTCGAATATCTGGGCGCGGGAAGCGTTCCGGCACCATTCCTATTTTTCCGATATTGCCGTCGGCGTGATCAGCGGGCTGGGCGCCCACGGTTACGAACTGGCCATGCAGGCGGCACTGGCGCGGCTCGCCGCCGACCGCGCCTGATCACAACAGCAGGGGGAAACCAGCGTGGACATACGCAAGCTCAAGAAACTCATCGAGCTGGTCGAGTCTTCGGGCATTGCCGAGCTCGAGATCAGCGAGGGCGAGGAATCCGTGCGCATCGGCCGGTATCCGCCGGCCGGCAGCATGCCCGCCAGCGCGCCCCCGGCCGCCGCGCCGCCACCTGCGGCACCTGAATCCGCCGGCCAGCCCGCGGCAGCCGAAGCGGCCCCAGCTGATGACACGCGGGACGGCCATGTCGTGCGCGCCCCGATGGTGGGCACCTTCTACCGCGCCCCCTCGCCGGACGCGGACGCCTATGTCGAGGTGGGCGATCGTGTGGCCGCCGATCAGACGCTATGCATCATCGAAGCGATGAAGATGCTCAACCAGATCGAAGCCGACGTGAGCGGCGAGATCACCGCCATCCTGGTCGAAAACGGGCAACCCGTGGAGTTCGACCAGCCCCTGTTCGTGATCGGCTGAGCGCGCCATGCTGGATAAGGTTCTGATTGCCAACCGCGGCGAAATCGCGCTGCGCATCCTGCGGGCCTGCCGCGAACTGGGCATTGATGTGGTTGCGGCCTATTCCACCGCCGACCGGGAGCAGAAACACGTGCTGCTGGCCGAAGAAGCCGTGTGCATCGGTCCGGCGCCGGCCGCCCAGAGCTACCTGAACATGGCGGCGCTGATGAGCACGGCCGAGGTTACCGGCGCCACCGGTATCCATCCGGGTTACGGATTCCTGTCGGAGAATGCGGATTTCGCGGAATCGGCCGAACGCTCGGGCTTCATCTTCATCGGCCCCACCGCCGAGACCATCCGGCTGATGGGCGACAAGACATCCGCGATCCAGGAAATGCAGACGGCCGGCGTGCCCTGCGTGCCCGGCTCCGGCGGTCCGCTGGCGGATGACGACGCCGGGAACCGCCGCATTGCCAAGGAAATCGGCTATCCGGTGATCGTCAAGGCGGTAGGCGGCGGCGGCGGCCGTGGCATGCACGTGGTCTACGAACAATCCGCGCTGGCCGGGGCGATCGACATGGCCCGGCGCGAGGCCGCCAGCGCCTTCGGCAACCCGCTGGTCTACATGGAGAAGTACCTGGAGACACCGCGCCACATCGAGATCCAGGTGCTGGCCGACCATCACGGCAATGTCATCCATCTGGGCGAACGTGACTGTTCGGTCCAGCGGCGCAACCAGAAAGTGATCGAGGAAAGTCCGGCCCCGGGCATCACCCCCGAGGAACGCGAGCGCATCGGCGCCCTGTGCGTAGCGGCCTGCCAGCGCATCGGCTACCGCGGCGCCGGCACCTTCGAGTTTCTCTACGAGAACGGCGAATTCCACTTCATCGAGATGAACACGCGCATCCAGGTGGAGCACCCGGTCACCGAGATGGTCACGGGGGTGGACCTGGTCGCCGAGCAGCTGCGCATCGCCGACGGTCAGAAACTGCGCTGGCGCCAGGAGGATATCCGCTTTACCGGCCACGCGATCGAATGCCGGATCAACGCCGAGCATCCCGAAACCTTCGTGCCGGCGCCGGGGCGGATCGAGAAGTATCATGCCCCCGGCGGGCCCGGCATCCGGGTGGACTCGCACGCCTACGGCGGCTATACCGTGCCGCCGCATTACGACTCCATGATCGGTAAGCTGATCGCCCACGGCGAGAACCGCGCCGCGGCCAGCGCCCGGATGCGCAACGCCCTGACCGAAATGGTGGTGGAGGGCATCCACACCAACATCGCGTTGCACCAACGCATCCTGGGTGAACACGCCCACATCGACGGCGGCGTGCACATTCACTATCTCGAACAGCTGCTGCGCGGGTCGTGACCGCTGCGGCGCCCGCATGGCTGCAGATCGAGACCAGCGGGGCCAGCCCGGCTCTGCTGGAGGCCGTCCTGGAAGCGGAGGGCGCGGTGGCCGTCACCGTCAGCGGCTCGGGTGACGAGATGCTGGTGGAAACCGCCCCCGGCCAGTCCCCGGCCTGGAACCGTGCCGCCGTCACCGGCCTGTTCCCCGGCGACCGTGATCCGGCCGAACTTGCCGCGGCACTGCGCGACGCGCTGGCCCCGCGGTCGGTCGACTGCCGCCCCGCCCTGATCGAGGACCGTGACTGGGTGCGGGCCTGGATGCAGGATTACCGCCCCATGCGTTTCGGCCGGCGGTTGTGGGTCTGCCCACACCATGCCGAGGTCGCCGCGGATCCCGCGTCGCCAGACCAGGCCATCATCCGGCTGGATCCCGGCCTGGCATTCGGCACCGGCACCCATCCCACCACCGCGCTGTGCCTGGAGTGGCTGGACGTTCATCCGCCCGTAGGCCGCCGCGTGCTCGACTACGGATGCGGCTCCGGCGTGCTGGCGCTGGCCGCCGCCAGCCTCGGCGCCGCCTACGTACAGGCCGTGGATATAGACCCGCAGTCGCTCGTCGCCACCCGTGACAACGCGGGCGCCAATCGACTCGAGCAGCGGGTCGACGTAGGTTCCGTGGAAGCCGCGACGCCGGCGGATGTGGTGCTGGCCAACATCCTGGCCGCGCCGTTGATCGACCTGGCGCCCACACTGGCGTCTCTGGTTCATTCCGGTGGTGACCTGTGTCTGTCCGGCCTGCTCGCAGAGCAGGCGGACGCAGTACAGGAGGCCTATACCGCGGACTTCGATTTCGTGGGCGGCGCCGCCCGCGACGGCTGGGTCCGCCTCGACGCCGTCCGGCACTGAAAACCCGCATAGCCATGACATACCGGCTGCTGCTTCTCTGCTCGATTCTGGCCATCACCGGCATCGCTGCGGCGTCGCCGGCCGAGAACCTGCACCGGAATCACGGCCGCTGGCTCGCCGATACGGGTCAACCGGCGCAGGCGATGGCAGCTTGGCGCAATGTCGCCACCCCGACGGCGGCGGCCGCAAAGGCCCTGCTGGCGCTCGACCTGACCGGCAGTGCCGGCAAGCATGTCCCTGCCATCGACGAACCCGTAAGCCGGCGCGAGACAAGAACCGCCCTCGCTCGTGCACAGTCCGCCCATAACCGGCCGGAGCAGGTCATCGCTACGCTGGCGCATGCCGACGAGTTGTCCCCCGACGAATCGCACCTGCTGGCCCTGGCCATGCTCCGGGCGGACCGTCCGCGGGATGCCGTCGACGTGCTGTATCGCCAGCGCGAGAAACGCGACCTTACCCCGCTGGAAAACTACAACCTGGCGGCTGCCTGGATGGCCATCGGTGCCGACGAGGCCGCTGCCGAAATGCTCGACGAACTGGGCCGCTATGGCGGCGAGGAGGCCGAGCCCCGCCTGCTGGCCAACCAGGCCAATCTCGCACTGGGCTACTGGCTACTGGAACGCGACCGCCCCAGCAGCGCGCGTGACGTGTTCCTGCGCATGGATACCGACACGGCCCTCACCGCCAAGGCCATGCTCGGTCTTGGCTGGGCGCAGCTGGGGATGCTCGATCTGCCCCAGGTGAAAACCAGCACCGACGTCCGAAGCTGCCGTCCGGGCAGCGCCCAGCTGTGGAAGGACGACGCCAGCCGTGACCAGGGCAAGCGCTGGGAATGCCGCACCCGCGAGTACGACCAGAGCCGCCGGATGGTCAACTTCATCCGCCTGCGCATGGGCGACAGCACCCAGCGGGAGCGGGCACTCGTGGCCTGGCAGACCGCCACGCGAAAAGGTCCGCCCACCGACCCGGTGGTGGCCGAAGCGATGGCCGTCCTGCCCCATGTCCTGGCTCGATCCGGCGATGCGGACAGTGCCGAGCGCGCCTATCGCGAGGCAATCGAGACCCTCAACCAGGCCCGGGCCGAGTTGACATCCAATGACGCATCGCTCCCGAATCGTCTGGCCGCGCAATTCCGACAACAGAACCAGCGCCTCGATGACGTGCAGCAACATCTGAATGAACAGACAAGCCGCGCCGAACGCCTCTCTGCTCCGGGGCCGGGCAGGCAACAGGCGCTGGATCGGCTCGGCCAGGTGCTGACCGAACTCCGGCGCGGCGGGGACTGGTCGCTGCCGCCACGCTCGCCGAGCGCGGTGGAACGCGGGCAGCTCAAGCTCGGACTGGACGCGCTCGACACCTACGACAGGGCGTTCGCGGACAATACCGCGCGGCGGGCAGAGTTGACCGAGGCCCTGGACCGGCAACAGGTAACGCTGGCAAAACTCACCCGCGATCTCGCCGAGACCGCCGAGACCGCCCGTCAAACCCAGCAACAGGCCACCGATCGGATGCTGGCTGCCTACCTGCAGCAGGCGCAGGCCGGGCTGACCGCCCTGCTGGCCCCCTGACTACCCACCTGCCATGAGGGCACCGCACGGCCTGGTCGCAGTACTGCTGGTCGCGGCTTCCCTGGTTGCAGCAGGATCCGCGGCCTGGCAAGCCGAGCGGCTGCACCAGGCCGATGCCCGCTGGCAGGCCGCGACCGACCGACCGCTTTCCGCTTTGTCGCAACTGCGGGCCCGACAGCTCGATGATGAGCCGCTCGCCGCGCAGCTTTACGCCGGGGCGGGCCTGACCACCTCGGCCGGCGCCATTCTGGAACGCCACCGCGGCGCGGATACCGCCCATCTGGCGCTGGCAGGTGCCCGGCTCGCCGCCGGCGATCCCGAAGCCGCCATCGCCGCGCTGACCCGCATGCGGCTGCAACTGGACCCCGAGGCTGCGCTGGCGCGCGCCCGGCTGCTCGCCCGGGCCCAGCTGCATCTGGGTCGCGGGGATCCAGCCGCCCTGGCGCTGGCAGGCCAGCGCGAAATCCAGACCCTGCCGCGGCTGGCCCGATACCACCTGGGCCTGGCCTGGCTGCAGACTGACGAACCCGAACGGGGTCTCGGCATCCTCCAGGCACTGGGCACCTATAGCGGCCCCGATCCCGCCGGCAAGCTGCTGGCCGACCAGGCCAACGTGCTACTCGGCTTCTGGCTGCTGAACCGCAATCGCGGCAGCCAGGCACGCCAGGCGTTTCTACGGGTACGTCTGAACCGACCCCTGAGCCGCAAGGCGATGCTCGGACTGGGCTGGTCGGAAATCAGCGCCGGGGCACTCACGCAATCGATCCTGGAGCGTCAGCTACAGGTCTGCCCGCCGGAGGATGCCGAACTCTGGGCCGACGCCGACCCCCTGCACCAGGTGAGCCGCCGCAGCTGTCGACAACGGCGTTTCGAGGACGACCAGCGCCTGATGGATTCGGCCGCTCTGCAGGCCACGGAATCCTCGCAATACCGTCGTGCCGCAGTGGCCTGGCGGGCAGCGATCCGCGGCGGTGCCCCCACCGATCCCGTGGTCGCCGAGGCCCTCGCCGCCCTGCCCCATGCGCTGTGGCGTGCAGGCGACGCCACCGGCGCGGAACAGGGTTTCCAGCGGGCCATCGGCCGGCTGGAAACCGCGGTGGCCGACGCGGCGGGTGCCGCACCGCCCGGCCGGCCCGACACCACTCGGCGCGCCCTGGGCGCGATCGCGAACAACCTGCGGACGATGCATCAGCATCTGGGCGCCCGCGGTGGCAGCCTTTCCGGACAACTGGCGCGTCTCCCCGACTCGGCACCGGTGCAGGATCTGGCGGCGGCATTGAATGCATGGCGCGCGGACAACGGTCGCGGATCGGCCCTGACCTTGATGCCGCACGGCGGTGTGGTCACGGCCCTGCCATCGACCCGGAACGCTTCGGCGGTAACCGCTGCCCCGGACGAGGCGCGCCTGCGCCGCCTGGCTGAACGAGTGCAAGAGCTTGCAACCCGCCATGCGGCGCTGGAACAGCAGCTCAGCCAGGCGGTCGAACAACAGCAGCAACAGCGCCGCGACCTCGTGACCGAGCAATTAAATCGCTACCTGAGCCATGCCCGCCAGGGGCTGGCAGCACTCTACCGGGCCGGCAATCCGGATACGCCATGACAGTTTCGGCAACGGTTGTCTATACTCGGGATTCGCGCGGCGACGACTCAAGGTTTCAACCGAGTTCGCCGATGACTTCAAGCGACGAGTCCCGCAAAAGCCCCCTTATGAATCGCCCTGCCTGCCAGATCATCGGGGTCATCCTGGCCCTGACGATGATTGCCGCCACTGCCGCCAAACCGGATGCCGAGATCGAACTGAGGGAGCTCGATCAGGCCACCCAGAATCTCAAGCAGGAGATGCTTGACCTCGAGGCGGAGCTGACCGATCTCGAACAGGAAATCAGCTATCCCGCCCCGCGCCGCTGGACCGTGTTCTTCACCGTGGATCCGGCAATGACCGATTTCATGCTCGACGCGGTGGAACTCAGCGTCGACGGCACGGTGGTCACGCGCCATCGCTACAGCGACCAGGAGCGGGCAGCCCTGGCCAACCAGGGCGCCCAGAAGCTGTTCATCGCGGGGCTCAACCCCGGCCCGCACCGGGTGCGGGTGCGATTCGAGGGACAGCTGGATAATCAGCCCTATCGCCGCGAGCAGCGCTTCACCATCGACAAACCCGAGGGCCCGCGGCTGCTCGAACTGCGGCTGTCCCCCGAGGTCACTGTGGACAACGCCGGCCGCAACAACGGTGGGCCCGGACTGCTCGCACGCAGCTACGACGACCTTCCATGACAGTCTGGCACTCCGCGGCCTTCGGCTTCTGCCTGGCCTGTGCCGCTGCGCCGGTCGGCGCCGCCGAGGCCCTGCGGGCGGCTCCGGCAAACGAGCTCCATGGCGCCCATGCGCAGTATCTGCAGCAGACCGGCGCCTCGCACGAGGTGCTGATCCATTATCAGGAAACACGTGAGGCCCAGGGACTTGCACGCGCGCGGTCGCTGCTGGCCGCGGGTCTGCTCGACCGGGTTGAGCAAATCCTGCAGACACTGAGCGACCAGCCGCCCGCGACCGAGCGCACCCGGCTGTGGTTCGAGTTGGCCAGAGCCCGGCATCAACGCGGCGCGCCAGAACGGGCGCTGGCCGCCCTGGACCGGGTGGTGCTCATGATCCCGGATGACATCGCCGGCCGCCTCGGCGGGTTGCGCGGGCAGCTCCAGCTGGCGGCCGGCCAACCCGCTGAGGCGGCAGCGACGCTGCGCCGCTGGATCGAGGATCACGATAACGATCTCACCGCGCGCTACAATCTCGGCGTGGCGCTGGTACGCGCCGGCCGGAATCAGGAAGGCGCCGGCGAACTCAACGAAATCGGACGCATGGATGCGGAAACGGCAAGCGCACGGGCATTACGCGACAAGGCGAATCTGGTCCTGGCCTTCGGCTTTCTGGAACTCGGCCAGGGTGCCACCGCGCGCGGGCTGTTCAAGCGCATCCGCCTGGACGGGCCGTTCTCGGACAAGGCCCTGCTCGGCCTGGGCTGGTCGGAACTGGCGCCCGACGGCGAACCGCAGGACCTGGTGCTGATGCGACGCATCCGCTGCCTGGAGGATCCCGCCCGGCTGCTGCCTGATTCCCTGCCGGTGCTGCGCCGGATGCCACGTGAATCCTGCGGCCGGCCACGGATGTTCCGCGACAGCGACGAATTCCAGTGGGAGGACGGCGGCGACACCGCGGAGGAACGCTATCGCCGGGCCCTGCGACCGTGGCTGGAACTGGCCGAACGCAATGCCGACGACGTCGCCGTGCAGGAAGCGCTGATGGCGACCGGCCACGCCTTCCAGCAGCTGGCGGCCAATCAGCGCGCGGAGACCGCCTATGCCGAGGCGCTGGACCAGCTCCTGCCCCGGCGCCAGGCCACCCAGGACCTGCTGGACCGGCTATCCACGTCCGCCACGATTGCAGAGCCGCGTCAGTCGGCCGATACCGATCCCGAGGCGCGTCTGCTACAGGCACTGGATATCCAGGCAGCGGCGCTGCCGGTGCCGCTGGCGGACATTCTCGCCCGGCCGGGGGTCCAAACCACCATCGCGGACATAAACGATCTCAGCATGAACTTCGACCGCCTCGACCACTGGCAGCAGCGAGTCGCCGAACTGGAACAGCCGGTCCAGCGGGAAGTGTTCCGAGAGGTGCTCGCGTCCGACACCCTGCCGCCCCGCCTGGCACAACGCCGCGACCGTCTGCGCGCAGCCGCGCAGCGCATTCAGGCCACCCGATCGCAGTTGATCGCAACCCTCAAGCAGCATGCCGACTTCCTGCGCGGGCAAACTCACCGTATCCTGAGTCGCCGCAAGGCGTTTCTCGACGCATATCTGGCCCAGATCCGGCGCGGACGGGCCACATTATTCGACACGGCTGCCGCCGGGGCCTCGGAGGGGGGTGCACCATGACACGCTGGTTTCACAGTCTCGGCCTGGGGGTCGCGGTGGGTCTGACCACGGCACTGGCCCAGGCACAGGATGAAGCCCCCGCCACGCTCAAGAGCCTGGAAGAGCGCCAGATCGAGATCACCCCCTCGGAGCCGCGCGAAGCCGGTCTCGAGGAGATGCGCGAGAATTACCGGGAACTGCTGAAGCTCACGCAGGACCCCAGCGAGCGCAATCCCATTCTCCGCCGCCTGGCTGACACCGAGCTGGCCATCGCCAGCCAGGCCGATGATCCGCGGGAACCCGCCCGCCGGGCGCTCAACATCTACCAGCGTCTGGTCGCGGTGCAGAGCTACCGCGAACGAGAAGCTGACCTGCTCTATCGTGCGGCGCACGCCGCGGACCTGGCCGGTGACACCGCCGCCGGCATCACCGCGCTGACCCGGCTGATCGACAGTTACCCGGATTTCAAGCTGATTCCGGAGGCCTATTTCCGCCGTGCCGAAACCCGGTTCGTCAATGGCAGCTACCGGGTGGCGGCCGAGGACTACACCTGGCTGATCGAGCGCGGCGAGGATGCCAGCTTCTATATCCAGTCGCTCTACAAGCGGGGCTGGTCGTATTACAAGCTGGCACGTCACCAGGATTCGCTGTCCGACGAACTCGAAGTGATCCGGCAGCTGGTCGGTACCGACGGCATTGCCGAGGACGGTACCCTGGCGGTGTCGGATATCTCCCAGGCCAGCGCCGAAGTGGCCCAGGATGCCCTGCGCAATATGACGCTCAACTTCGCGTTGCTGGGCGCCGAGTACACCCCGGCCGACTTCGTCGATCAGCAGCAGGCCCAGCCCTACGAGTACCTGCTCACGCAGAGGCTGATGGATTACTACCTGGACAAGGAGCGCTACACTGACGCCTCGGAAACGGCGCTGGCCTTCGCCCGCCGCAATCCCGAACACCCCCAGGCCAAGGCGCTGGAAGTGGCGTCCATCGAGGCCCTCGAGGCCGGCGGCTTCGACAAACCTGCCTTGGAGGCCAAACAGGCCTACGTGACCCGCTACGGCATCGACAAGCAGTCCTGGTACGGCGAGGACCCGCTCACCGTGGACGAGGTTCGCGAACGACTGCAGGAGTACCTGGACAGCATCACCAGCTCCTTGCACGCGGGCGCCCAGGAGACCGGGCTGACCGTGGACTACGAAGCCGCCGCCGAGTGGTACGCCCGCTATCTATCCATCTTCCCCGATACCCCGCGCGCCGCCGAGCTGGCCTTCCTGCGCGGTGAAGTCCTGTTCGAGGCGGATCGCTTCGCCGACGCCGCTACCATGTATGAGCAGGTGGCTTACGATGCGGCGCCCAATGAAAAGGCTGCGGAAGCCGGCTACGCGGCGATCCTGGCATGGCGCGAAGCCGCCGGTGATGCCGCCGCAACCGATCCGCGGGTGCTGGAATCCACCCAGCGCTTCGCCGAGCAGTATCCGGCCGAGGAAAACGCCATCAACGCTCTCGCCCGCCTGGCCGAGGACCGCTATCGCGCCGGGGAACTGGCCACCGCCGACGAACTGGCACAGCAGTTGATCGACCACCAGCCGCCGCCCAACAACACCCAGCTGACCAATGCCTGGCGTATCCGGGCCGCCGCCGCCCAGGATGCCGAAGCCTACGCCGACTCCGAAACCGCTCTGCGCTGGCTGCTCAACAACGCCACGCCGCAGGAAGGCGAGAACTGGGAACAGCAGTTAGCCACGGCAATCTACAAGCAGGGCGAAGTCCTGGTGGATGCCGGGGAGGACGAAGCGGCCGCCGAGGAGTTCCTGCGGTTGCGGAGCCTGGTGCCCGCCGGCACCGCCGAGGACGTGCGCGCGACCGCCCTGTACGACGCCGCCGCCGCCCAGATCCGCGCAGAAAATACCGGCGCCGCGATCAGCCTGCTGGAATCCTTCCGCAGCGAATACCCGAGCAACGAGCTGGCTGACGAGGCCACCCGCAAGCTGGCCGAACTGCATCTGGAAGACGGCAACAAGCTGGCGGCGGCCGACGAGTTCGCCCGCATCAGCCAGCAGACCCAGCTGGAGTCGGCCCAGCGTCTGGACGCCGCGATGCAGACGGCCCAGCTCAGCGCCGAGGCCGGCTCCACGAGCGCGGCGATCGCCGCCTACGAGTCATTGCTGACACAGCATTCGCCGGATTTCGAGACCACCATCGAAGCCCAGCACGCGTTGATCGACCTGCATCGGGACGGCGGCGATACGGCGGCGGCTGACGACTGGCGTCAGCGCCTGATCGACACCCATGCCGACAATGCCGGCGCGGCCACCGAGCGTACCCGGACGCTGGCCGCCCGGGCCTCGCTCAAGCTGGCCGGGGACAAGCGCGCCGCGTTCGACTCCACCCGCCTAAGCCTGCCGCTGGAACAGAGTCTGCCGGCCAAGAAGGACCGGCTGCAGGCGGCACTGGACGCCTACGGGCAGGCCGCAGACTATGGCATCGCCGAAGTGACCACCGCCGCCACATACCACACCGGCGATTTGTATTACGATTTCGGTCAGGCGCTGCTGGAATCGCCGCGCCCGTCGGAACTGTCCGGCAACGAGAAGGCGCAATACGAAATCCTGCTCGAGGAGCAGGCCTTCCCGTTCGAGGAGGATGCCATCGGCATCCATGAAGCCAATGTCGAGCGCATCGGCAACGGCATTTACGATGAATGGGTACGCAAGAGCCTGGCGCAACTGGCCGAACTGCTGCCCGCCCGGTACGCCAAGACGGAGCGCATGAGCGATGGCATTGTTACGGTTGAGTAAGCACTTGGCGCTGGTCGCCGGAGTGGCGTTGCTGGCCGCCGGCTGTGCCGTGGCCCCCGGTCCCGACCAGGACGGCACCGCCTCCAAGCCGGCCCGCACGACCGGGCTGTCCGGCGATCAGGCGGCCCGCTTCGAAAGCGGCGCCAGCGCGCTGCGCGCCGGCAACGCCGAGCGCGCCGCCGAGGTGTTCGATGCGCTCGCCCGCGAAGTACCGGACCTTGCGGAGGCCCACGCCAACCTGGGTACGGCGCGCATGCTGCAATCGCGCGACGATGAGGCGCGCGCGGCATTCGAAAAGGCGGTGGAACTCGAGCCCGGTCTGACCGAGGCACTGGTGCGTCTGGGCGTGCTCTACCGGCGCGACGGCCAGTTCCAGAAAGCGGAGCAGGCCTACAAGGCGGCACTGAACGCGGAACCCGACAACCGTTATGCGAATCTGAATCTCGGCATTCTGTACGACGTGTATCTGCGTCGGCCGCAGCAGGCTCTGACACACTATGAGCGCTTTCAGGCGCTCTCCGAACAGCCAGACGACGAGGTGGCGCTATGGATCGCCGACATCAAGCAACGACTCTAGCCGCCGGGCTGATGCTGGCCGTCAGCAGCCTGGCCCTGGCGCAACCGGAAGGACAGCCGGCCGCCGGGCCGGAAGCCGGCAGCAACATCTTCGGTTCCCAGGAACTGCCCAAGGGCCTGACCATCGTGCCGTGGAAGAAGGGCAGCGTGGGCGAACTGACCAGCGAGCCCACCCGGCTGGTCGAGGAGCCGCTGGAACCGATTGATCCCGACGAATTCCAGCGTCGGCTGGAATACTACGAACAGGCACAAGGGCAGTAATCAGGGCCCGCGTCGGTCCCACAGGCCCGTACCGGCACCGGGCGCCGGACCGGGGCGCATACAAATCAAGGAGATTGTTCAATGGAGGCCTACAACACCATCGTCAGCTTTTTCCAGAACGGCGGGCCATTCATGTTCCCGATCGTGTTCATTCTGGGACTGGGCCTGGCGATTGCACTGGAGCGCTGGTGGCATCTTCGCCGCACCGAAATCCGCAACCGCAAGGAATGGGACCGCCTGAGCCCGATCCTGGCCAGCGGCGATTACGACCGCGCCCAGTCCGCCACCGCGGATTCCAAGGCCGAGATCGGCACCATCCTCAACTACGGCCTGTCGCGCCTGCGTACCAGCCGCCGCCGCGAGGACGTGGAAATGGCCATGGAGGAATCACTGATGGAGACGGTGCCCAACCTCGAGCGCCGCACCCATTACTTGGCCACCTTCGCCAACATCGCCACCCTGCTGGGCCTTCTGGGCACCATCATTGGCCTGATTCAGGCCTTCACCGCGGTGGCCAATGCCGATCCGGCGGAGAAAGCCGATCTGCTGTCCGCCAGCATCTCAGTGGCCATGAACACCACCGCCTTCGGGCTGATGGTGGCAATTCCATTGCTGCTCATTCACGCCCTGCTGTCCACCAAGACCACCCATGTGGTGGATAGCCTGGAAATGGCGTCGGTGAAGTTCCTCAACACAGTGCCGGCACAGCGTCAGCAGGACGGGCAGACAGTTTGATGCGTCGCCGATTTTCCCACCGGCGTGACAAGGACGTCGGTGAACTCAATATCACCGCGTTCCTTAACCTGATGGTGATCCTGGTACCGTTCCTGCTGATCACCGCGGTGTTCACCAAGCTCGCGATCCTGGAACTCAACCTGCCCAGCGCCAGCGAGCAGACCGAGGAGGAGGACAAGCTGCGGCTGGAGGTAATCGTGCGCGACACGGCGTTGATCGTCGGTGACGGGCGCCGGCGCGTGGCCACCATCGAGCAGACAGACGACAGCAGCTTCGACTACGAGCGCCTCTCGGAAATCATGCAGGCAATCAAGGCCGAGAACCCTGATGTCACCGAGGCAAGCGTGCTGCTGGAGCCGGATACCGAATACGACATCCTGGTCAACGTGATGGATGCCGTGCGCATCACCAAACAGCCGGATCCAGACAACCCCGGCAAATCCGTATCGACGGAACTGTTCCCGGAAATCGCGCTCGGAGATGCGCCATGAGGACCTCTCGCCGCGCCCGCCGCATGGAGCGTCATCACAACCGCCAGAACCGGCGGCCGACGATGAACCTCGTGTCGCTGATGGATATCTTCACCATTCTGGTGTTCTTCCTGCTGGTGAATGCGTCGGATGTGCAGACGCTGCCGAGCCCCAAGGATCTGGATCTGCCCGAATCCAGCGCCGAAAAGCAGGCCGAGGACACCATCGTGGTGATGCTGACCCGTGACCGAATCCTGGTGAACGGCCGGGAGATCATCGATCACGAAAGCGCAATGGCCGGTGACGAGGCCACCATCCCGGCGCTGGCCGAGGCCCTGCAGCGCAGCGCGCTTGATGACCCCGAACCGGCAGCCGAGGGCGAAGCACCCGTCGGTCGCGGCCAGATCACCGTCATGGCGCACAAGGAACTACCCTATCGCCTGATCCGGAAAGTCATGCTCACCGGTACCGCCGCCGAATTCGGGCGAGTATCGCTGGCCGTCCTACAGGAACCCCAGGGATGAGTGCGATCGCCCTTGGCCCGCAACTGCCATGGAGCGCGGACGACCGCGCCGACCGCCGGTTCTCCGGCATCCTGTTCGGCATCCTGCTGCCGATCCTGCTGCTGTCGCTGCTGATGCCGCTGCTGCCGCTGTTCGAGCTGCCGGAAGACGAACAGGATGACGAACTGCCGCCGAGGCTGGCGGAGCTGGTGATCGAGCAGCAGGAGCCGCCGCCACCGCCTCCCCCACCGGAACCAGTACAACAGCAGGAACCACCGCCGGAACCGGTGCCGGAGCCCGAACCCGAGCCGACGCCGGAACCCGAACCGCAACCCCAGCCTGAACCAGAGGTGGCCGAACCCACACCCCAGCCGCGGGCGCGCGATTCCGGCGTGATGGCCTTCGCCGATCAGCTTCAGGACGTGCGCAACAACCAGGCAACGCAGTCGGTGCGCTCCCAGCGCGACCTGTCCGCAGGCGCAGCGGCCAACACCAATACCCGCCGGCTGATCACCAGCGATCTGGGTGAAGGCAGCACCGGCATCCAGTCCCAGGTGGGGTCGCCGGGTGAACTGGGCGGCGGCACCGAACTGGCCGGCCGCAGCACCACCCGGGTCGAGGGGCCACCGGGCGGCGGCCAGGCTGTTGGCGGCGGCAGTGGCCGCAGTGGCAGCGGCGGTCAGGCCGCGCGATCGGTGGAATCCATTCAGGTGGTGTTTGATCGCAACAAGAGTTCGCTGTTTTCCATCTACCAGCGTGGGCTGCGCACCAATCCCGGCATGCGCGGCACGGTGGTTCTGGAACTCGAGATCCAGCCCTCCGGGGAAGTCACCTCGGCATCCATCGTGTCCAGCGACCTGGACAACCCGGAACTGGAGGACAAGATTCTCAATCGTGTCCGCCTGATCAATTTCGGTGCCCAGGAGGGCGTGCCCGTATGGCGCGGCAACTATCCGATTCGCTTCTTCCCGTCCTAGGCAACCCCGAGTGCGCTTGGGGTTTGCCTGTTTCGAGCTTGCGGTTATAGTGATCGACCGCTTACCGCTGACGCGCGTGCTCCGTATCGCCGATGACTGACCGTCGCCCGGACCAACCGATCCCGCTGAGTCATCATGTCAGCGATAGTCTGGATGCGTACTTCCGGGCCCTCAATGGCTGTCAACCGCCCAGCGATCTGTACCGAATGGTGCTGGAACAGGTGGAAAAGCCGCTACTGTCGTCAGTGCTGGAATACAGCGCCGGTAATCAGTCACGTGCCGCCGAGGTACTGGGGATCAACCGCGGCACGCTGCGCAAGAAACTGAAACAGTACGCGCTGGATCGCTAGTCCGGCGCCCAATCCCGAAGGAGTTTGAACATGGCCGATGCCGGGCCCGTGCGTCGCGCATTACTGAGTGTTTCCGACAAGCGCGGGCTGGTCGCGCTGGCCACCGGCCTGGTCGAACAGAACGTCCATCTGCTTTCCACCGGCGGCACCGCCCGGGCGCTGCGCGAGGCCGACCTGCCGGTCACCGATGTCAGCGAACACACCGGCGCCCCGGAACTCATGGACGGGCGGGTAAAAACGCTGCACCCCCGCATTCACGGCGGCATTCTCGGACGCCGCGACGTGGACAGCGCGGTGATGGCCGAGCACGGCATCGAGCCGATCGACCTGGTGGTGGTCAACCTGTACCCGTTTGCCGACACTATCGCACGGCCCGACTGCCCCTTCGCCGAGGCAATCGAGAACATCGACATCGGCGGCCCGACGCTGATTCGCGCGGCCGCCAAGAACCACGCCTTCGTCACCGTGGCGGTGGACCCGGACGACTACCCGGCCCTGCTCGACGCCATGCGCGCCCACAATGGCGGGATTCCGGCTAACCAGCGGGTGCAGCTGGCCGGCAAGGCCTTCGCCCACACCGCCGGCTACGACGACGCCATCGCCAATTACCTGGGGCGAATCTCAGCGGATGGTGAGCGCGAAACCTTCCCGGCCACCTTCAACCGCCAGTATCAGCGGCAGGCCGTGCTGCGCTACGGGGAAAACCCCCATCAGGCCGCGGCTTTCTATCACCAGGCCAACCCGCCCGCCGGCAGCCTGGCCGGCGCCGAGCAGCTGCAGGGCAAGGAACTCTCCTACAACAACCTGGCCGATGCGGATGCCGCTCTCGCCTGCATCCGGGCCTTCGACGACAACACCCCGACCTGCGTGATCGTCAAGCATGCCAACCCCTGCGGCGTGGCCACGGGACGCGACGGCGAGGCCGCCTATCGGCGCGCCTTCGCCACCGATCCGGTGTCCGCTTTCGGCGGCATCATCGCTTTCAACAGTGAGCTGGGCGGCCCCGCAGCGAAGGCAATCGTCGACAATCAGTTCGCGGAAGTCGTCATTGCACCAGCGGTGAATGATGCCGCCCGCCAGGCCCTGGCCAGCAAGAAGAACGTGCGCGTGCTGCAAACGGGTTGGCCGGCCGCCACCGCAGCAGCGCTCACCTTCAAGCCGATCAGCGGCGGGCTGCTGGTCCAGGATGACGATCTCCCGCTGCTGGACGAAACCAGCCTGAAGATCGCCACGGCACGCACGCCCACCGAACAGGAACACGCCGACCTGCTGTTTGCCTGGCGCGTGGCCAAGTATGTCAAGTCGAACGCCATCGTTTATGCGCGCGACGGGCAGACCGTGGGCATCGGCGCCGGTCAGATGAGCCGGGTGGATTCCGCCCGCATCGCCGGCATCAAGGCCGGGGAGGCGGGGCTGGAAGTGTCCGGCGCGGTGATGGCCTCGGATGCCTTCTTTCCCTTCCGCGACGGCATTGACGCGGCCGCGAAGGCCGGCATCAGGGCGGTGATCCAGCCGGGCGGTTCCATCCGCGACGACGAAGTGATCGCCGCCGCCGACGAAGCCGGTATTGCCATGCTATTGACGGGGATGCGTCATTTCCGGCACTAAAGCCGGATGACGCGACAAATCCGAAGCCGGCTTCTGGGCTGCCTGGCCGCAGCCACCCTCTTGCTCTTGATGGCCAGCCCGGCCATCTACGCGGCAGACGGGGATGTCCTCGTGTGGCAGATCCGCCCGTCGCTGGACCGGTTACCGCCGGCCCTGGACGGGCTGCTGGTCCAGCTGCAGCAGACCGCGTCACCCCGAATCGCCGTGCACAACCTGACCGGGGATACGCTCGAGATTCTCGACCAGGGCGATCAACCATTCCTGCGCATCGGCCCGCACGAGACCGCTGCGAATCTGGCCAGCACTGCCTTTCACCGCAGCCGCTATGCCGAGGACCGGCAGCCGCCGGCCAGCGCTGCCGGCGAACCACGCTGGCAGCGAGTGGACAACGGTCCGGCCTGGGCCTGGTTCGATTCCCGCCTGCGGGTCGACGGCATGACGGTGCCAACGCTGCGAGAATACGAGGACGAGGTGCTGGTCCAGCGCTGGGCCATCCCGGTGCGTTTCCGTGGCGAGGAACACATCATCTCCGGTTACTTTCTGTACCGCGATGCGCCCAACGGGCTCTACCGCACCCGCCTGGCGCCGGACCAGGCGCCCGCGGACAATGTCAGCGTTTACCCCCTGGCCGGACTGGTGCCGGGGGTGTTCATCGCCAACCGCGGCAATGCCAGCTTCACCGTTCTGGGCATCGAGAATGAACCCTTCGTGCGCTTCATCCCCGGCAAGGTGCTGATCAATCGCCGCAGCCCCACCTGGCGCATCGCCGCCCCTTCGGACTCGCCCCTGCGCCACGACGACGGCGGCGAGGGGCCGAAATGGGCGGTGGCATCGACCACCGGCGGGTTCGGCTGGCGCGATCCACGCGCATTCCACCAGGGCGATCCGCCCGCGGACCGGCGCCAGCCGGCCGTGGTCGGCGATTGGTCGATTCCCGTGGACGTTGAAGGCGAAACAATCGAAATCCGTGGCAGCACCGAGTGGCTGCCGGGCCACGGCGGCTGAAACCAGCCGCGTCGGCGTTATTCCGCCTGATCGCGCATCACGGTAACCACGATCTGGCGTTCGTGGCGCCCGGCCCGATGTTCATAGAGATATACCCCCTGCCAGGTGCCGAGATTGAGGCCACCGTCGGTTACCAGCAGCATCAGCGACATGCCGGTGAGAATGCTGCGGATATGGGCCGGCATGTCATCCGGGCCCTCGCTATCGTGCACGTAGCGCGGATCACCATCGGGCACGGCGTCGGCCAGCCAGCGTTCCAGATCGGCCCGGACATCGGGGTCTGCATTCTCACAGATCATCAGCGACGCGCTGGTATGGCGGCAGAAGACATGGCAGAGGCCGGTGACCATCCCGGTATCGGCCAGCACTGCGGCCACCTCGCGGGTGATGTCGATGGTGCCGCGACCGGCGGTCGCGAAGGAAAGCAGTTGCTGCGGCATGGGCGTGTCACCCCGTGCGGTCGAAATTCGCGGCCGACGGTAGGCAGCCCCGGCCGTCGATGCAAGCGGATCAGTCGGTCAGGAAATACTCGACCGTAGTCACCACACGCACACGCTTGACCTGTGGCGACAGCCGGTCACGGTCCTCGATCGAGAAATAACCCTGGCGCGCGCGGCGGATGCCGCCCACTTCGCTGCCCGAATCCTCGGCGAACTGTTCGGCGGCTTCGCGGGCGCTTTTCGTGGCTTCGGCAATCATGTCCGGCTTGATCTCGTTGAGCCGGGTAAACAGATACTCGGTGGGATACTCGTAGTTGCGGTTGAGCGTCACCCCGGCCGCGACTAGTGCATTGGTTTCCTGCTGCGCGGCCTTGACCGCGTCCACCTTGTCGGTGCGCACCAGGGCCACGGCCTGGGCCTGGTAGCGCTGGTCCGCGTTGTTACTGGAGAAGGCGTCGCGGTCGGTGATGTTGGGCGGCCCGCGGGTGATTTCCCCGGAGGTGAACCCCCGCTCGGTCAGGAACGTGGCGATGGCTTCGGCGTCCTGGTCGAGCGCGCGATGCAGGCCTTCCAGATCGTCGGCGGTGGTGGTGTAGGCCAGCGACCAGAGCGCGAGGTCGGCCGCCACTTCCCGTTCGGCCAGACCCTTGACCTCCACCACCCGGTCCCCGGCGCGCAGGGCGCGGGCCGCATCGGCCACGAACCAGCCGGCCGCGGCCAGACCAACCGCCACGAATGCACCCAGAATGCCGGCTGCTACTCGTCCCTGTGTCATGACCTCATCCTCAGCGTGATTAAGGCTCGATCTTATCCCAACCGCCGTGTCACGGCGGGCTCAGCGACACCGAATCGGCATAGGAAAACGGCAGACTCACCGGCACCCCGGCCACCCGCAGGGCACCAGCCAGCACGTAATCCACCGCACCCCCGCCCTGTTTCTGCCATTCGCGATAGCGGGACATGCCATCGAGCAGGTCTCCCGCCACGCTGATCTGCACCTGGCTGGATCCGTTGGCGGGCAGCGTAAAGCCCTCGCTGGTGGCGCCGTCGGCCAGTGCCTCGCCCTGCACCAGCAATTCGTAGTCGATGCCGTCGATGGCCAGCGCATAGCCATTCGGGTTGGACACGTCCAGCGTCACATCAAGCACCTGTTCGGTGAACGAGAATTTTGCCAGCGCTATATTGGCCACTCGCACGCCAGGTGCTTCGGCCTGATAGGTCCGCAGCGCGGCGCAGCCGCTTACCAGAGCCACCAGCGACATCCAGGCAAGTCCCCGGGCCCACCGGGACGATCGTTTCATGCTTGTCATGCGAAATCCGCCTGTCGGAACTATTGCTGTGGAGCCTAACGCATCCGGCCCGCGCGGTGGCTCAGACCCGCCGGATGGGCGCCCCGACCCGGAATGTCCGCAGATTCTCCGCAAGCTGCGAAACCAGCCGGCGACGGGCCTCGAGAGTGCCCCAGGCGCTGTGCGGCGTGAGGATCAGATTGGGAATGTCGTCGGCCAGCAGCGGATGATCCGCGGGCGGCGGCTCGGTACTGAACACGTCGATCCCGGCCCCGCCGATCCCGCCGGCCCGCAGCGCCTCCGCCAGCGCCGCCTCATCCACCAGTCCGCCGCGGGCGGTATTGATCAGCAGCGCATGGCCAGGCATCCGCGCCAGCGCGTCGGCATCGAACAGATGGCGCGTGGTCTCGGTCAGCGGACAGTGCAGGGTCAGCGCATCCGCCTGTGCCAGCACCGCTTCGAACGACAACCGCCCGGGCCGGATATCGCCGGCGCCCGGCCGCTCGGCCACCAGCACCTCCATGTCCAGGGCCTCGGCCACCCGGGCCACGCCGCGTCCCAGTTCACCGTGGCCGACAATGCCCAGCCGCCGCCCGGCCAGTTCAGCAATCGGATAATCCAGCAGGCAGAACGTGCCGGCCCGCTGCCAGTCGCCACGCCGGATCGCGGCATCGTAATCCTGCCAGCGGGTCGCCAGCGCGGTCAGCAGCGCCGTGACGTGCTGCACCACCGCGGGCGTGGCGTAGCCGCGACAATTGCAGACCACGATGCCCAGCTCCCGGCAGGCGTCGAGATCGACGTTGTTGGTGCCAGTGGCCATCACTGCCACCAGCTTGAGCCGGTCGGCCGCTGCCAGAGCCTCGCGGTCCAGCGGGACCTTGTTGACCAGCGCCACATCGAAGCCGGCCAGGCGGCCCGCGACCGCGGTCGGCGCGGTTGCGTCGTGGCAGACCAGCGTATCGACTTCGGCGCGGATCGGAGCAAAGTCCAGATCGCCCCGGTCCAGCGGCAGCCGGTCGAGCATGACGGCACGAGGATTGATGGACAAACCGGAACCGGATGGCGTGAGTTGACCACACCCATTCTACTGCCCGGCGGCAACAAGGAATCTGCGGCGCGGGCGAGAGTGCCGCAGCGTTGACGCACCTCGCGGTAACCAGGCGACGTGACCGTCGCTGATCAGAGCGTGCGGGGCCACGCCCCACGCCGGCAGATCCTGCCCTTCGCCCGATCTGCGCGGGATCAGACGATCAGCCGCGACCTGCCCGACGAGTTCAGCGGCATGGTAGCCACGGCAGTGCAGGTGGCGACCGGCTGGCGCTTCATCGCGCTACCGCAACGGACGCTTTTCAGGACGCGTCCAGTTTGGCCGTCATGAACTTGTTGACTTCCTTGGGATTGGCCTTGCCCTGGGAGGCTTTCATCACCTGCCCGACCAGGAAGCCGACGACCTTGGTCTTGCCGGCTTTGTACTGCTCGACCTGATCCGGGTTGTTGGCAATCACCTCGTCCACGAACGCCTCGATCGCGCCGGTATCGGTGATCTGCTTGAGGCCCCGGGCCTCGATAATCTCGTCCGCCGTACGCCCCTCGCCCTTCCAGAGCGACTCGAACACGTCCTTGGCGATCTTGCCGGAGATGGTGTTGTCGTGGATACGGGCGATCAGACCGCCCAGGGCCTCGGCGCCCAGGGGGGAATCGGTTAGTTCCAGGCCGTCCCGGTTGAGAGCACCCGCGAGTTCGGTGAGCACCCAATTGGCGGCCTGCTTGCCGCCGGCGCCGTCGGCCGCGGCGACCACAGCCTCGAAGTAGTCGGCCTGTTCGCGGGTGGCGGTGAGCTGGTTGGCATCGGCCGTCGACAGGCCGTAGTCGGCGGCAAAGCGCTCGGCCTTGGCGTCGGGCAGCTCGGGCAGACGCGCCCGGGCGGATTCGACGAAGGCTTCGTCGATTTCAACCGGCAGCAGGTCCGGGTCCGGAAAGTAGCGGTAGTCGTGAGCCTCTTCCTTGCTGCGCATGGATCGGGTTTCGCCGCGGTCAGCATCGAACAGACGGGTTTCCTGCACGATATTGCCGCCATCCTCCAGGACTTCGATCTGTCGCTCAATCTCGAAGGCAATCGCCTTTTCCAGATTGCGAAAGGAGTTGACGTTCTTGGTTTCGGTGCGGGTGCCGAATTCCTCGGACCCCTGCGGCCGAACCGAGACGTTGGCGTCCACCCGGAAGGAGCCTTCCTGCATGTTGCCGTCGCAGATATCGAGGTAACGCACCAGCGAGTGCATCTTGCGGGCATAGGCTGCGGCCTCGGCCGGCGTTCGAAGGTCGGGTTCGGACACGCACTCGACCAGCGGGGTACCGGCGCGATTGAGGTCGATGCCGGTCATGCTCTCGAAGCCCTCGTGCAGGGACTTGCCGGCGTCCTCCTCCAGATGGGCACGGGTAATGCCGATCGTGCGTGGCTCGCCACCCGCCTCCGCGACAATCTCCAGGCGGCCGTTGGCCACGATCGGCAGCTCGTACTGGCTGATCTGGTAGCCCTTGGGCAGGTCCGGGTAGAAGTAGTGCTTGCGAGCAAATACCGAGCGTGGGGCGATATCGGCATTGATGGCCAGCCCGAACATCACCGCCCGCCGGATGACCTCCTTGTTGATCACCGGCAGCACACCGGGCATGCCCAGATCGATGGCGCAGGCCTGGCGGTTGGGCTCGGCACCATAGGCGGTGGAGGCGCCGGAGAATATCTTGCTCTGCGTGCTGAGCTGGATGTGAATCTCCAGCCCGATGACGGCTTCCCAATTCATAATCAGGCCCTGTCTAACCGCAAAGGGCGCAAAAAGCGCAAAGGGAAATCCTCTTCATTTCACGACCTCGCTTTGCGGCCCTTGCGTACTTTACGGTTCGCATTTCCTTCATTCGTACCCCGCCGGCCGGCGCGTGTGCCAGTCGGTGGCCTGCTGGTAGGCGTGGGCGGCGTTGAGCAGGCGGCCTTCCTCGAACCAGGGCGCCAACAGCTGCATGCCCACGGGCAGATCATTCACCAAGCCGCAGGGCACGGAAATGCCCGGCAGACCGGCCAGATTGGCGGGGATGGTGTAGATGTCGTTCAGATACATCGTGACCGGGTCATCCAGCTTCTCGCCCAGGCGGAAGGCCGGGCCCTGGGTGGTGGGGCTGGCAATGACATCCACCTGCTCGAAGGCGCGGCGGAAGTCATCGGCGATCAGGCGGCGGACCTTCTGGGCCTTCAGGTAGTAGGCATCGTAGTAGCCGGCCGACAGCGCGTAGGTGCCGACCATGATCCGGCGCTGAACCTCACGGCCGAAGCCTTCGCCACGAGAGCGCAGATAGAGGTCTTCCAGGTCGCTCGGGTTGTCACAGCGATAGCCATAGCGCACGCCGTCGAAACGCGACAGGTTGGACGAGGCCTCGGCCGGCGCCACCACGTAGTAGGTCGGCACGGCCTGGTCGGTGTGCGGCAGGCTGATCTCCACAATCGCCGCACCTTGGGCCTCCAGTTCCTTGATGCCCGCCTCCACCGCAGCGCGGGTGCCGACATCCAGACCTTCGGCGAAATATTCGGAAGGCACACCGATCTTCAGACCGGCGATGTCACCGGTCAGAGCGCCGGCGTAGTCCGGCACCGGCTGATCGACCGCAGTGGAATCGCGCTCGTCGAAGCCGGCCATGGCCTGCAGCAGCAGGGCGCAATCCTCGGCGGACCGCGCGAAGCAGCCGGCCTGATCCAGGCTGGAGGCGAACGCGATCATGCCCCAGCGTGATACGCGGCCGTAGGTGGGTTTGAAGCCGGTGATGCCGCACAGCGCCGCCGGCTGGCGGATGGAACCGCCGGTGTCGGTGCCGGTGGCGGCCGGGGCAAGGCCCGCGGCTACCGCGGCGGCCGAGCCGCCCGAGGAGCCGCCGGGCACGCAGTCCGTGTTCCAGGGGTTGCGGACCGGGCCGTAGAAGCTGGTTTCGTTGGACGACCCCATGGCGAACTCGTCCATGTTGGCCTTGCCCAGGGTGATCATGCCGGCGGCGTCCAGATGCTCGACCGCGGTGGCGTCATACGGCGGCACGAAGTTGTCGAGCATGCGCGAACCACAGCTGGTACGCACGCCGTTCGTGCAGAAAATATCCTTGTGGATCAAAGGAATACCGGCAAGCGGGCTGGCGCCGGCCGCCAGCGCCTGGTCGGCGGCCGCGGCCTGCGCCAGGGCCCGATCGGCGCAGACGGTAATCAGGGCGTTGAGCTCGGCGTCGTGTTGTTCGATGCGGGCCAGGGCCTCGCGGGTCAGTTCCACGGCCGACACCTTGCGGGCCGCCAGCTGCCCGGCCAGTTCGCGCAAACGGCTCATTCGATCACCCGCGGGACCAGGTAAAGGCCGGCCTCGGTGGCCGGGGCAATGGCCTGGAACGCATCGCGCTGGTCGGCTTCGGTAACCGTGTCCGGCCGCAGGCGGGCGGTCAGGTCCAGCGGGTGGGCCATGGGCTCGACACCATCCGTGTCGGCCTGCTCGAGCTGGTCGACCAGGCCGAGAATGCCGGAGAGTTCACTGGCATACTCGGGCACCCGGTCCTCATCGAGCCGCAGGCGGGCCAGAAAGGCAACCTTGCGCACTTGTTCAGGTTTCAGACTCACGACGCTTCCGAGGGTTGTTGGGAGGCTCGGACTGCCGGCGCTCGGCGGTCTCGCGGCGCGACAAATTAGCATATTCACCGTCGCGGCTTAATCGCGGCATGGCAACAGCCCGGATTCCGGAAAGCCCCGCTTTCGCCTTGCTTGCCCGTGATTCAAGGCTCGGCTAGCATAGCCGGCAATCTCACCGCGCCATCGGTCAGCGTCACCGGGCCGCGGTTTTTGAATTGGATCGCCGCCGCGCTCCCCTCGGGCAACAGGGACTCCCAATAATATGTTCGATAACTTCCGGGGCCTATTCGTCAACGATCTGTCGATCGACCTGGGCACCGCCAACACGCTTGTCTACGCCCGCGATCAGGGCATCGTCCTCAACGAGCCCTCAGTGGTGGCGGTCCGTCAGGACGCCCGCGGCGGCAAGCGCATCGAGGCCGTCGGCCACGACGCCAAGCGCATGCTGGGGCGCACACCCAGCCATATCACCACCATCCGGCCGCTCAAGGATGGGGTGATCGCCGACTTCACCGTCACGGAGAAGATGCTCCAGCACTTCATCCGCAAGGTCCACAAGAAGCGGCTGCTGCGGCCGATCACCCGGGTGCTGGTGTGCGTGCCCTACGGTTCCACCCAGGTGGAACGACGCGCCATCCGCGAATCGGCCTCCAACGCCGGAGCGCGCAAGGTGTATCTGGTGGAAGAGCCGGTGGCCGCGGCCATCGGGGCCGGTATCCCGGTGGGCGAAGCGCGCGGCTCCATGGTGCTGGACATCGGCGGTGGCACCTCGGAGGTCGCGGTGATCTCCCTCAACGGCATCGTCTACGCCGAGTCCGTGCGCATGGGCGGCGACCGCTTCGACGAGGCCATCGTCAATTACGTGCGCCGGCAGTACAACATGCTGATCGGCGAGGCCACCGCCGAATCGATCAAGCACCAGATCGGCACCGCCTTCCCCGGCCACGAGGTCAAGGAAATCGAGGTGGTGGGCCGGCATCTGTCCGCCGGCGTGCCACGCTCGTTCACGCTGAATTCCAACGAAGTGCTGGACGCGCTGCAGGAGCCGCTGTCGGGCATCGTCGGGGCGGTCAAGACCGCGCTGGAGGCCACCCCGCCGGAACTCGGTTCGGACGTGGCCGAGCGCGGCATCGTGCTCACTGGCGGCGGCGCCCTGCTCACCGACATCGACAAGCTGATCAGCGAGGAAACCGGCCTGCCGGTAATCATCGCCGACGACCCTCTCACCTGCGTGGCCCGTGGCGGCGGCATTCTGCTGGAAATGATCGACCGCAAGACCGGACAGATGTTCGCACTGGAGTGATTGTCGAGGTGTTCCTGCGTCAGGTCTGCAACGTGATCGGCCCTGACCCTGAGCGCCGCCGCCGGGCGCTATCCATGCGGTATGTCTCGCTCCGCCCCCGACAGGTAGCCTGAACCCGGTGCGCGGCCTGGACGAAGACGACAACCGGCTGTTCCTGCGCGGGCCGCCGCCCAGTGCCCGAATCATTCTGGTGCTGGTGGTTTCGGTGGTGCTGATGATTGTCGATCACAGCCGTGACGATCTGTCGCCGGTGCGCGCCGGTCTGGCCACAGTGATCCAGCCGGTGCAATCCCTGGCCGAGATGCCCTACGACCTGGCCGACACTGTTTCGGCCTACCTGGATCGTGGGCAGCTGGCGGCCCGCAACGAATCGCTGGAGCGTCGCGTGCTGCTGATGGAGCGACGACTGCAGAAACTGGCTTCGCTGCAGGCCGAGAACGAACGCATCCGCGGGCTACTGGCGTCATCCCAGTCGCTGCGAGAGGAAGTTCTGATCGCCGAGATCATGTCGCTGAGCCCGGACCCTTACCGGCACCACGTCAAGCTCAACAAGGGCACGCTGGACGGCGTGTTCGAGGGGCAGGCGCTGGTGGACGCCAACGGCATCATGGGTCAGGTCACGGAAGCCAATCCCATGGGGGCCACGGCCATCATGATCACCGACGCCAATCACGGCATCCCGGTGGAGTTCAACCGTACCGGCCTGCAGACCATCGCCCAGGGCACTGGACAGTCGGATACGCTGCTGCTTCCCTTCCTGCCCAGCAATGCCGACGTACAGGAAGGGGACCTCCTGGTCAGCTCGGGCCTGGGAGGGCGCTATCCCCCGGGCTACCCGGTGGCCCGGGTACGACGTATCAGCCACGAGGCCGGCAACGAGTTCCTCACCATCGCCGCGGACCCCATCGCCAAGCTCAACCGGGGCCGGGAAGTGCTGCTGGTCTGGCGCAACCAGGATGACGCCAACGCTGACGACGCTACAGCCGCCGACGGCGAGGCCGATGGCAAAGTATCGGCTCCAGACGCCGCCGCCACGGATGACGTCGACGCCACCCCCGAAGAACAATGACCGCCACCCTGCGATCCAGTCTGCTGCTCATGCTGGGCAGCCTGGTAGTGGCACTGGCGCTGACGTTTCTGCCCCTGCCGCCCTGGGCCGCGATCGCGCGGCCGGCCCTGTTTCCGGCCACCATACTGTTCTGGGTCCTGCATCAGCCCCACCGGGTGGGCGTGCTCGCCGCCTGGTTCGCCGGACTGCTGCTCGACGCCGGCTACACCACCCCGCTGGGTCAGCATGCCCTGGCGCTGGCGCTGGCCGCCTTCATCGTGTTCAAAATGCGCGACCTGCTCTGGACCCTGCCCCTGATCCAGCAGGGGGTGGCGCTGCTACCGGCCCTGATCGCCTATGCCTTCACCCTGTTCTGGATCGATGGCATCAACGGGCGGCAGGTGGACCTCTGGTGGCGCTGGCTGCCGGTGCTTAGCACGGCCGTGGTATGGCCGTTGTGGTCGTTGATCCTGGAACGCTTCGCGCTGGTTGAGGTCGATAGCTGATGACCTGTCGACCACCGGCAACCCGGGCCGGGCACTGATCCATGTCGTCGGATACCCCAATCAAGGACCACGGCGCGGAGCGCCAGCTGTTCCTCTGGCGCACGGTCGTCGCCGGCGTGATCATGGCGCTGATGGTCGGCGGCCTGATCACGCGGCTGGCCTACCTACAGGTGGTCGAGCACGGCTACTACACCCTGCGCTCGGACGACAATCGTACCCGGGTGCAGGTGGTGCCGCCGGTTCGCGGCCTGATCTACGACCGTAACGGCATCGTGCTGGCCGACAACCTCCCGGCCTATCGGCTGGAGATCATCCCCGAGCAAGTAGCCGACATCGATGCCACCCTGGATCGGCTGGCCGAAGTGGTCACCATCAGCGATCGCGACCGCCAGCGCTTCTTCGAGCGCATGCGCAAGCAACCGCGGTTCCGGGGTATTCCCATCCGTCTGAATCTGAGCCAGCGCGAGGTCGCTCGTTTCGAGGTCAACCGTCGCGATTTCCCGGGACTGGAGATCCGCGCCGGCCTGACCCGCCACTACCCGATGGGCGAGGTGGCCGCGCATCTGATCGGCTACGTCGGCGGCATCACCGAGGCGGACCAGCTGATCATCGACGACAAGCGCTACCGCGGCAGCACCCACATCGGCCGAACCGGAGTGGAGGCCAGCCACGAGGACAAGCTGCACGGGCGGCCGGGTTCCCGGCTGCTGGAAACCAATGCCATGGGCCGCGCCCTGCGGGAACTTTCCTTCACCCCGCCACAGCCGGGCGAAAGCCTCTATCTGACGGTGGACGCCCATATCCAGCGGGTGGCCTACCAGGCCCTGGGCAACCACGCAGGATCGGTTGTAGCGCTGGACCCGAAGACCGGCGGCGTGCTCGCCATGGTCAGCAAACCGAGCTTCGAGCCCGGGCTGTTCGTGGATGGCATCAGCCGCAAGAACTATCAGCAGTTGCTCGATCACCCGTTCCGGCCACTGTTCAATCGCAGCCTGCAGGGGCAATACCCGCCGGGTTCGACGGTGAAACCGGTCATGGCACTGGCCGCGCTCGACCGCAACAGCATCGACCCGACCCGGCGGGTGTGGTGCCCGGGCTATATTCAGCTGCCGGGCAGCGACCGTCGCTGGCGGGACTGGAAGCGCGAAGGCCACGGCTGGCTGAACATGCAGGAGGCCATTTTCCGGTCCAGCGACGTGTACTTCTACAAGCTGGGCATGGACCTGGGCATCGACGCCATGCACCGCTACGCCACCCTGTTCGGACTGGGTCACAGGACCGGCGTCGACCTGCCGCGGGAAAACGCCGGCCTGATGCCGTCGCGCGAGTGGAAGAACGGTACCCGTCAACAGCCCTGGTTTCCGGGTGAAACGCTCAACACCGTAATCGGTCAGGGCTTCATGAGCGCCACGCCGCTACAGCTGGCTCATATGACCGCCGAACTGGCGACCCGGGGCAACGCGAAGCAACCCCATGTACTGATGGCCAGCCAGCGCGACAGCAACGCCAGTCGCGAACCCTACCAGCCGCCGGCGGCGGAACCGATCCGGCTGGCCGACGAGAGTGACTGGTCGGTGGTTGCCCAGGCCATGGAATCGGTGGTTCACGCGCGACGGGGCACCGCCAACGTGTATGTCGATCAGGGCCTGAACTACCGTATGGCGGGCAAATCCGGTACCGCCCAGGTCGCCGCGCTGGCGCAGGACGAGGAAGCGCCGGAATACGATGAGATCGAGCATCGCTTCCGCGACCACGCCCTGTTCGTCGCCTACGCCCCGGCCGACGATCCCGAGATCGCGGTGGCGGTGGTGGCCGAGCATGGTGGCGGCGGCAGCAGCACCGCCGGCCCAATCGCCCGGCGAGTAATCGACGCGGCGCTTGAAGGCCCCAGGCTGGTACAAAGCGATAACGCCCGATGACCACCACGAGCGAGGAACACGAACAACCCCTGTCCCTGGCCGACTGGCTGGTCCGCTGGCGGCTGGACCTGCAACTGCTGCTGGCACTGATGGCCTGCGGGGGGCTGGGGCTGTTCGTGCTCTACAGCGCTTCCGGCGAACAGATGTCGATCGTCGTTTCCCAGAGCATCCGGCTGGGGATCGGTTTCGCTGCGATGATCGTGGTCGCCCAGATTCCGCCCGACTGGTACCGCACCGTGGCGCCCTGGATCTACCTGCTCGGGCTGATTCTGCTATTGCTGGTACTGGTAACCGGCGATGCCGCAATGGGCGCGCAGCGCTGGCTGGATCTGGGCGTGATCCGCTTCCAGCCCTCCGAAATCATGAAAATCGCGGTGCCGCTGGCCGCCGCCGCATTCCTGCACGAGCGGGCCCTGCCCACCGGCTGGGAAGGAGTGATCGCCTCGGCGGCAATCGTCGCGCTGCCCGTCGGGCTGGTGGCCATCCAACCGGATCTGGGCACCGCGCTGCTGATCGTGATGGCCGGCGGCTTCGTGGTTTTCCTGGCGGGTCTGCGTTGGCGTGTTCTGGCGCTGCTGCTGCTGATGGCCGCCGCCGCCGCGCCACTGGTCTGGTTCAACATGCACGAGTATCAGCAGGAACGGGTACTCACCTTCCTGAATCCGGCGCGCGACCCGGCTGGCGCGGGTTATCATATTACCCAGAGCAAGATTGCTATCGGTTCCGGCGGTCTATTCGGCAAGGGCTGGCTCAACGGCAGCCAGTCGCATCTGAACTTCCTGCCGGAGTCGGATACGGATTTCATCTTCGCGGTATTCGCGGAGGAAGCGGGCCTGCTCGGCGTGATTGCCCTGCTGGCGCTCTACGGCTTTGTGGTGGCACGGGGCCTGCGCATTGCATTACGCAGCCAGGATACGTTCCAGCGCCTGATGGCGGGCAGTATCAGCCTGACGTTCTTCATTTACGTGTTCGTCAACATGGGCATGGTAATCGGCCTGCTGCCGGTGGTGGGGGTACCCCTGCCAATGCTGAGTTTCGGCGGCACCTCGATGGTGGTGCTGCTGATGGGATTCGGCATACTCATGTCCATCAACACTCATCGGAAACTGCTCAGTTCATGACTCTGGCTTTGCGCGCGCCCGGCCTGCTGGCCGTACTCATCCTGACCATCGCGATCTGGCCGGCATGGGCCGACTATCGCGACCATCCGCGCGCCGGGGCCTTGGTGAGCGACCTCGAACGCGAACACGGGCTGGACCCGGCCTGGGTACGATCCCGGCTGGCCGAGGCAGAATCCCGCCCGCATATCATCGAGACCATGCGCAAGCCCGCGGAACGGGTTCTGCGCTGGCACGAGTACCGCAAAATATTCCTCGACCAGCCGCGCATCGACGCCGGCGCCGCCTTTCTGCGCGAGCATGCCGGGATCGTGTCGCAGGTGGAGCAGGAATACGGAGTGCCGGGCCCGATCATCGCAGCCATCATCGGCGTGGAAACCCGTTACGGCGGCTTCATCGGCCGCGACCGGGTGCTGGATGCCCTGGCCACGCTCGGTTTCGATTATCCGCCCCGCGCCGACTTTTTCCGCCGCGAACTCGGCCAGTTCCTGGTGCTGGCCCGCGAAGAGAAAATCGACATCGACACCGCGCTGGGCTCCTACGCCGGCGCCATGGGCATGCCCCAGTTTATCCCCAGCAGCTACCGCCACTACGCGGTGGACGGTGACGGCGACGGGCGGCGCGATCTCTGGAACAGCCCGGCCGACATCATCGCCAGCGTGGCCAACTATCTGGCCGAGCACGGCTGGCAGCGAGACGGGCGGGTCGCCCTGCCCGGGCGCACCGAGGGCGGTGACCTGTCCGGTCTGACCCGCAGCAAGCGCAAGACCCGCTATGAGTACCGGGATCTGACCGCCGCCGGCGTCCGGGTTGCCGAGGATCCACCCGCCGACGACACCGCGGTCGGGCTGGTAGAGCTGGCGGGCAATCATGGTCCCGAATTCTGGATAGGGCTGAACAACTTCTTCGTGATCACCACCTACAACCACAGCCGGCTTTACGCGATGGCCGTTTGCCAGCTGGCCGACGCCATCGCCGCCGCCCGTTCCCGACAGGCACCTTCGGCATGACTGCGACGCGTTCTCTTGTGTTGACATTGGGCGCCTTGTGGCTGGCCGGTTGTGCCAGCACACCCACCGGCGATGGTGCGCCGGACAGCGCGTCCGATGAAGCACCGATCACCACCGACGGCCCGCCGGAGCACGAGCCGCCCGTGGATGTCACCCAGGTACCGCAACCCGAGCCAAGGTCGGAACCGCTCAGCCGTCTCGGCAATCCCGACAGCTACGACGTCATGGGACAGCGTTACCGCGTTCTGACGTCGGCCGAGGGTTATCGTCAGACCGGCACCGCGTCCTGGTATGGCCGCAAGTTCCACGGCCGCAGCACCTCCAGCGGCGAACCCTATGACATGTATGAGCTGACCGCGGCTCACAAGGAGTTGCCGCTACCCAGCTATGCGCGGGTGACGAACCTGGACAACGGTAAGGAAATCGTCGTTCGCATCAATGACCGGGGGCCGTTTCACGGCGACCGCATCATCGATCTGTCCTATGCCGCCGCCGCCCAGCTGGGCTTTCTCGATAACGGCACGGCCCCGGTCAAGGTGGAAACCATCACCACCGGCACCGCACGCTCGGACAACCCCGCGAATCCGGCGCTGTACCTGCAGACAGGCGCGTTCTCCAACGCCCGCAATGCCCGCGGCCTTGCCAAGCGCCTGGAGGAGATGGGCCTGGATCGGGTATTCGTATCGCCGACCGCCAGCGACCCGCCACTCTATCGTGTCCGGATCGGCCCCTATCCCGATGCCGAGGGCCTGGACGACGCCCGCCAGCGTCTGGCCGAGCAGGGTATCCAGTCCAACACGCTGCGCGACTAGCCTTGCGCCACCGGATCCGAACATCGCCGCAACCTAAAGAGACCGATCCCGTCATGATCCACCGCTGCCGCACCTTCTCCATTGCTACCACCCTGCTGCTCGGACTGCTGGGGGCACCCGCCCAGGCACTGTCGCTGCCGCAACCGCCGAGCGTGCCGGCCAAGGCCTATGTGCTGCTCGACCATGACAGCGGCCAGCTACTGGCCAGCGCCAATCCGGATGAGCCGGTGGAGCCGGCCAGCATCACCAAGCTGATGACCACCTACATCCTCTTCGACGAGATCAAGAGCGGCAATCTGGCACTGGATGACCAGGTCACCATCAGCGAACAGGCTTGGCGCATGGGTGGTTCCAAGATGTTCATCGAGGTAGGCAAGCAGATTCCCGTGGTGGATCTGCTAAGGGGCATGATCATAATTTCCGGCAACGACGCCACCCTGGCACTGGCCGAACACGTGGCCGGGTCGGAAGAAAGCTTCGCCGGTTACATGAACCAGTACGCCAGCGATCTCGGGCTGACCAACAGCCACTTCGTGAACGTCACCGGCTGGCCGGCGAAGAACCACTACATGAGCGCCCGGGACATCGCCACCCTGACCGGAGCCATGATTCGGGACTTCCCGGACCTGTATGAACGCTTCTACCAGCAGAAGGAGTTCACCTGGAACGACATCAAGCAGTACAACCGCAACTCCCTCCTGTGGACCGATCCCTCGGTGGACGGGGTCAAGACCGGCCACACCGAATCCGCCGGCTACTGCCTGGCCGCGTCGGCCGAGCGCGAGGGCATGCGGCTGATATCGGTGGTTACCGGCACCAGCAGCAACAACGCCCGCAAGTCGGCCAGTGCAGCCCTGCTGAACTACGGTTTCCGCTTCTACCAGACCTACAAGCTGTTCGACGCTGACAAGCCGATCACGGAAATCCGGGTATGGAAGGGGGACCGCGATCTGCTGCCGGTGGACGCCGGCGGACCCGTCTACGTCACTGCGCCGCGTGGCGGTCGTGACAAGCTGGCTACCACCGCCGAGGTCACCCGCAATCTGGTAGCGCCGGTGGAAAAGGGGCGGGAACTGGGGACGCTCAACATCACCTTCAACGGCGAACCGCTGCACCAGCGACCGCTCTACGCCGGCACCGACGTGGGCACCGGCGGCCTGTTCCAGAGCCTGATCGACGAGTTCTGGCTGCTGTTCGAGTAGTCAGCTGCGACGATGGACACGGCGTACCTCAACGGCCGGTTCCTGCCACTGCAGGAAGCGCAGGTCCCGGTCCTCGACCGCGGCTTTCTGTTCGGCGACGCGGTGTACGAGGTGATCCCGGTCTACGATGGTCGGGCCTATGCCCTGGCCGATCACATCCAGCGGCTGGGCAGCAGCCTGCGCGGCATCGGGCTGACCGACCCGCTGGGGCCGGATGGCTGGACGGCACTGGTCACCGATCTGATCGCACGCAATGGCAACGGCGACATGGCCGTCTATCTGCAGATCACCCGAGGGGCGCCGCCGCGGCGGGACCACCGGCCGGCCAGCGCCACCGGTCCGGCCACTGTCGTGGGATTCTGCCAGACGCGCCCGCCGGTCGCGGCATCCCTTCTCGAGCAGGGCGTGGCGGCGGTAGTGCGCGACGACACTCGCTGGGCCCACTGCGACATCAAGTCCACCGCCCTGCTCGCCAACGTGCTGCTCGCCGGCGATGCCCAGGCCAACGACGCCAACGAAGCCATCCTGGTGCGAGATGGCCGGGTCACCGAGGGGGCCTCCAGCAACGTCTTTGCGGTCTCCGGCAGCACGCTGATCACGCCGCCACTCGAGGCCGCGATTCTGCCGGGCATTACCCGCGCCCGGGTGCTTGCGCTGGCGCGACGGGCGGCTGTGACGGTCGCCGAACGACCGATCCCGGTGGCCGAGCTGCATGCGGCCGACGAAATCTGGCTGACCAGTTCCACGCGCGAAATCTTCCCCGTGACCCGGCTGGACGGAACCCCGGTGGGCCCGGGCCGGCCCGGGCCACTGTGGACAAGAATGCGGGCGCTGCTGCAGGCTGACACCCATGACTGACGACTCCCTGCTGGAATTCCCCTGCCGGTTTCCGATCAAGGTCTTCGGCGCGCACGATGGCCATTTCGAGCAACAGATATTCGATCTGCTCAAGCCGCACGTGCCGGAACTCAGTCATGACGATCTGACGCCCAACGCCAGCCGCAAGGGCAACTACCTGGCAATCACGGTGGACGTGCTCGCCCGTGATCGCGCGCAGCTGGACGCGATCTACGAGGACCTCACCGCCTGTGAGGCGGTGTTGATGGCGTTGTAGAACGCGGCTTAAGCCGCGTTGTTTCAGGTTTCCTGTTTCGAGGCGAAGAGCGAGCGGATCGAGGCCTGCGTTAAACTCTGTCCATGTCATTCGCAGCAACCCCATTCCGGCAATCCTCGGCGCCCACACCGCGCATCAGGACCATGCTCGACGCGCCGCTGGCCTACGAACCGGTCTGGCGTGACATGCAGGCATTCACCGATGCGGCCGGTGCGGATACGCCGGATGAGTTCTGGTTCCTGGCACATGAACCGGTATTTACCCAAGGCACCAACGGCCGCCCGGAACATGTGCTGGCCCCCGGCGATATTCCGATCGCGCCCAGCGACCGCGGCGGCCAGGTCACCTATCATGGCCCCGGCCAGCTGATGGGTTATGTGCTGGCGGATGTCCGCCGGCTGGGCATGGGCATTCGGTCGCTGGTCGAGGGACTGGAACTGGCCGTGATCGAGACTCTGGATGGCTACGGCATCATGGCCCGGGCCCGGCGGGATGCCCCCGGGGTCTACGTGCCGGCGGCCGGCGATGCCAAGATCGCCTCCCTTGGCCTGCGCGTGCGCCGCGGCCGCTGCTATCACGGGCTGGCGCTGAACGTGGACCTGGACCTGGAGCCATTCACGCGCATCAACCCCTGCGGTTACCAGGGGCTGGCCATGGCCCGGATCGTCGACCTGGCGGGCCCGATCGCCATGGACCAGGTTGCCGCCGATCTGGCGCCCGCGATCTGCCGGCGGCTCGGCCTGCCGCGACCCCCGCTGCCCGAGCCCAGGCTTGCGCCGGCACCCGCGATGGGCTAAATCAGGGGCCGGCCAGCGCCGCGGACCCCGGGCCGATCCGCCGTATTCAGGTATGGTTCAGCATCTCGGCCATAAGCTGCATTCACGCAATTCGGGCAAGGAGAGATTACATGCGAATTTTCATCCGATCACTGGCCGCGCTGGTATCAACCCTGGCTTTCGTCAGCATGCCGCTGATGGCCCAGGAAAAAGCCTGCGAGCCGACCCCGCCCGCCGAACTGGGCGAGCAGACGGTGAATACCTTGCTATCCGAACTCACCGAACGGCGCGAGGAGTTCAAGAAGAATCCGGAGGCGCTCTACGCGATGATCGAGCGCGAACTGGTGCCGCTGGTCGACCTGCAGCGGATGTCCGAACTGGTGCTCGGCAAACATGCGGATGACGCATCCCCGGAACAGATAGACCGGTTCGCCAAGGCATTCAAGCAGATGATCATCCAGACCTACGGCAACGCGCTGTACGGCTTCGACGACGAGAAGATCGAATTCCAGCCGGTGGACGCACCCGAAGACGCTACCGATATCACCTTCCAGGCAGTGGTCATCACCGAGGAAGGGGACCGCATTCCGGTGGACATGGACATGCACCTGGTCGACTGCGAGTGGAAGATCTATGACGGCAGCATCGGCAACCTTTCATTCGTGACCAACTATCGCGGTCAGTTCAACGCGCAGATCCGGGCCGGCGGCCTGGATGCCCTGATTGAGAAGATGGAAAGTCGCTACGGCAGCGGCGTGAGCGACCCCGCACAGTAACCCCGCGGTGGCGGCCGGCGACACCCGACAGCGACTGCTCGCGGTCGTCCGCCGGGTGCCGGCCGGGCGCGTCGCCACCTACGGCCAGATTGCGAAACTTGCAGGCCTGCCGGGGCAGGCCCGCCTGGTCGGTTACGCCCTGCACAACTGCCCGGCCGATGTCCCCTGGCACCGGATCGTCAACGCTCGCGGCCGCATTTCCCTGCCCGCCGATTCCACCGCCGGCCTGGCCCAGCATCGCCGCCTCAGCGAGGAAGGCATCGCCATGATCGGCGGACGCATCGACCTGCCCCGATACCGCTGGGAGCCGCCTTCAGAGGTTGCCGGGCAGGCCGATACCGGAGGATGATGGCCACACACTATCCCGCATGACGCCCGCGCAGCACGAACTCATCCGCCATAGCTGGTATCGTGCCGCGCCGGTCCGTGAACAAATCATCCGTGACTTCTACGGTCACCTGTTCGAGCAGGCGCCGGCCCTGCGGGATCTCTTCCCCGCGGACCTCGGCCGGCAGAAGCGCAAGCTCTTGATCACGCTCAATATCGCCGTATCCCGCCTGTCACGGCTGGAGCAGATCCGGCCATCATTGCGGGAACTGGGCCGCCGACATCGGGATTACGGCGCCCGCACCGAGTACTACCCCGTGGTATGCGAAGCGCTGCTCTGGAGCCTGGCCACCCATATGGGGTCTGACTTCGACCGCGCCACCGAATTCGCCTGGCGCGAAGCGCTCAGCACCATTACCACCGAAATGCTTGCCGGCGCACGCGAGATCCCCGAGCAGACCGACTAACGCCGCCAGTAGCGACCGGATCAGGTCACGGCAGCCCCGCACCTGCCGGCCCAGGCAAACCTCCTGGCTATCCGATTTACTCCGCGCCGGGAAAAAAAGGCACAATCGGTTGTCGTAACAGACAACGATTTTCCTCGGGCGCGTAGTTTCAGGCGCCACGCACGTATGCGTCCGGGTGGTTCCAATCAAAGGTGTGACATGTCCAGATTCGTCGTTACGTTCGCGTCCGCAATATTGCTGTTGCAGGCCTGCCAGGCCGGCAGCGTCGCCCCGGAGGCGAACACCACCGGCGAGTTCCAGCCGCTACAGCCCGGCGACGCCCAGGTGCAGATCGACAAACAGGTGGTCCAGCGGCTGCAGGACGAACACTACAATCCGGTAGCGCTGGACGACGATTTCTCCCGCGACATGCTCCTCGACTACATCGAGGATCTGGACGGCACCCACAGCGTGTTCCTGGCCAGTGACATCGAACGCTTCAAGCAGGAATTCGGCGACCGGCTGGATGATGACCTGCGCGACGGCGAACTCGGCGCGGCCTTCGATATCTTCAATACCTACCAGCAACGCCGGCTGGAGGTGAACCAGTGGATCCTGAGCCTGCTCGACGAGGGCGTGGAGAATCTCGATCTGACGGACGCGGAAAGCGTGATGATCGAACGCGAGGAGGCCCCGTGGCCGGCGGATGATGAGGCCCGCCGCAAGCTTTGGCGCCACAACCTCGAAAACCAGGTCATCAACCTGCATCTCAACGATGTAGAACCGGACGACATCCAGGACCGCATGACCCGCCGCTATGAAAGCGAGCGCGAGCAACTGCTGGCGGCCGAGCCAATCGACGTGATTTCGGCCTACATGGGGGCCTACACCCACCGCTACGACCCCCACACCGACTACTTCTCGCCCAGCCGGTCGGAAGAATTCGACATCGGCATGAATCTGTCGCTGCAGGGCATCGGTGCCCAGCTGCGCGACCGCAACGGCTACACCGAACTGGTGCGGCTGATCCCCGGCGGTCCGGCGGCCAAGAGCGGCAAGCTCAGCCCTACCGACCGGATCATCGCCGTCGGCCAGGGCAAGGAGGGCGACCTGGTCGACGTCGTGGGCATGCGCCTGGATCGCACGGTCCAGCTGATCCGCGGCGAGAAGGGCAGCACCGTAAGGCTGCAGATACTGCCCAAGGATAATTCCCAGACCCGCACCATTTCGCTGGTGCGCGACGAGATCGAGCTGAAGGATCAGGCGGCAAGCAGCCGCATCGTTCCGCTGAAGGACAATGGCGAAACCCGCCGTATCGGGCTGATCACCCTGCCCTCGTTCTACAAGGGCACCGCCGACGATGTCGAGGCGCTACTGAAGGAATTACGCGAGAACGACGTCGACGGCGTGGTTCTGGACCTGCGCGGCAACGGCGGCGGCGCGCTGCGCGAAGTCACCAAGCTGGTCGGCCTGTTCATGCCCGCATCACCCTCGGTGCAGATCCGCGACGCCAGTGGCAACACCCAGGTGCTGGGTGCCAACGGGGATCCGGTCTATCCCGGCCCGCTGGCGGTGATGGTCAACCGGCTGAGCGCCTCCGCCTCGGAAATCTTCGCCGGCGCCATTCAGGATTACGGCCGCGGCGTCATTCTCGGCCAGCGCACCTTCGGCAAGGGCACGGTGCAGGCACTGATGCCGCTGTCCAAGGGGCGGGTCAAGCTTACCCAGGCCAAGTTCTACCGTGTGACCGGCGCCAGCACCCAGGCGCGCGGGGTGGAGCCGGACATCAGCTTTCCCTCGCCGTTCAACATCGAGGAGATCGGCGAATCGGCCCTGCCGAACGCTCTGCCCTGGGACAAGATCGACTCGGTGGCGCATCCGCAGCTGGATACCCTGAAGCAGATCCTGCCCACGCTGCGCGAGCGACACGAAAAACGGGTCGCCGACGACACGGACTTCCAGTATCAGGTCAAGCGCATCGACCTGCTGCGGGGACGCAGCGAACGCAAGACGCTCTCACTGCAGCTCGAGGAACGGCGTGAACAGCAGGCCGAGTTCCGGGAACGCAGCCTGGCCCTGGTCAACGACAAGCGCCGCGCCAACGGCGAGGAGCCCTTTGAGGACTACCAGGCCTTCCAGGACAGCGAGGATGACGTCGCTACCCCGGAGAATCCCACCGGCGAGAGCGAGGAAGAGGAAGAACCGGACGCCTATCAGCAGGAGGCCGCCCGCATTCTGCTGGATACCGTGAATCTGCTCGAGGCAAGGGCCGGGGGCCGGGCTATCTAAGTCCGGCCATGATCAGGAAATTATCGCGTTAGCCGACAAACCGCCGGGCGTTGGAGAATAGCCGCGCCCAGGGCGCGCGCTCGCCGGCCCAGGCATCCGGACGCCAGGCATTGGTCACCGCGCGGGTCACCCGTTCGGGGTGCGGCATCAGGATCAGTACGCGGCCGTCCGCGTTGCAGAAGCCGGTGGCCCCGCCGGGCGAGCCGTTGGGGTTGGCCGGGTAACGCTGCGCCGGTCCACCGGCATTGTCCACATACCGCAGGCTGACCTGCCCGGCCTCGGCCAGCCGCCCTGAAGCCGCCTCGTCGACATGGATCACCCGCCCTTCGCCGTGGGCCACGGCGATCGGCACCCGGGCCCCGGCCATGTCGGCCAGCAGCACGGCCCGCGACGGCAGAACCTCGACCGCCACGGTACGGGCCTCGAACTGGGCCGAACGGTTCTCCACGAAGCGCGGCCAGTCGTCGGCCCCCGGAATCAGCTCCGCGAGGTGGGACAGCATCTGACAGCCGTTGCACACGCCGAGGGCGAAATGCCCCTCGTCAGCGAAGAAGGTCGCGAAGTCCTCGCGCAGCCGCGGGTGATTGAGGATGGTGCCGGCCCAACCCCGCCCGGCGCCGAGCACGTCGCCGTAGGAAAAACCGCCGCAGGCCGCCAACCCCTGGAAGTCATGCAATGACGCACTGCCGGCCAGCAGTTCGCTCATGTGCACATCGACAGCCTCGAAACCGGCGGCATGGAAAGCCCAGGCCATCTCCAGATGGCCGTTCACGCCCTGCTCCCGCAGTATCGCGACCCGCGGCCGGGTGAGATGCAGATACGGGGCAGCCGGATCATCCGACGGGTCGAAACCGGGCGCCGCCGGAAGGCCGGGATCCTCGGCATCCAGCAGCGCGTCGTATTCCTCGCGGGCACAATCGGGATCGTCGCGCAGCGCCCTGAGCCGGAAACTGGTCTCCGACCAGGCGCGATGCAGATCGATACGGTCCTCATCCAGCAGGCGGTCACCGTCCCGATGGATGCGGATGCGCCGGTCCAGGGACACGGCACCAAGTTCGGTTGCAGCGAGGCCGGCTTCGCGGCATTGCCGCAGGATCGTCGCCACATCGGCCGCCGACACCTGGATTATCGCGCCCGGCTCTTCGTTGAAAAGCGCCGCGATAGGCTCATCCGACAACCGGGCAATATCCACCTCCAGCCCGGTACGGCCGGCGAACGCCATCTCGCAGAGTGTGGCCCACAGGCCCCCGTCGCTGCGGTCGTGATAGGCCAGAATCCGTCCCGCTGCGTTGAGCGACTGCACAGTGTCGAACAGGGCGCGCAGGGTTGCCGGGTCATCGATATCCGGCGGCGGGCCCGCCTGGACCCCGTAGACCTGAGCCATGGCGCCGCCGCCCAGCCGGGCCTGATCGCCATTGGGCGCCAGCAGAATCAGCCGGCTGTCGGGCAACGGCCGCAGTTGCGGTGTCAGCGTCGCGCCAGCATCGAGCACGGGGGCGAAAGCCGACACGATCAGCGACACCGGTGCCCGCATGTCACGGGATTCGCCGTCCTGCTCCCAGATGGTGCGCATGGACAGCGAATCCTTGCCCACCGGAATGGCAATGCCGAGTGCCGGACAGAGCTGCTCGCCCACCGCGCGCACCGTATCGAACAGGCGGGCGTCCTCCTCGGCATCCCCACAGGCGGCCATCCAGTTGGCGGACAGGCGCACGTCGGCCAGACGATCAATGCGGGCGGCCGCAAGATTGGTCAGGGCCTCGGCCACCGCCATGCGGCCCGAGGCAGGCGCGTCCAGCACCGCCAGCGGCGCCCGCTCGCCCATTGCCATGGCCTCGCCGGCAGCCCCGGTGAAGCCGGTGGTGGTGACCGCACAATCGGCCACCGGCACCTGCCAGGGCCCGACCATCTGTTCCCGCGCCACCTGCCCGCCGATGCTGCGATCGCCGATGGTGATCAGGAAGGACTTGTCGGCCACCGTGGGCAAACGGAGTACCCGGTAGGCCGCCTCCTGCAGATCGATACCCTCGGGTAACGGCCGGCCGCCGACCGGCGCCGGGCGGCGCCCCTCGCGGTGCATTTTCGGCGTCTTGCCGAGCAGCACCGGCATGGGCATGTCTACCGGCGCATCGGCATGCTCGTCGCTGACCTGCAGATGGGGGTCGGCCACCGCTTCGCCAACCATCGCCATCGGACAGCGCTCCCGCTCGCACAGGGCCGCGAACGCCGGCAACCGGTCGGCCTCGACGGCCAGCACGTAGCGCTCCTGGGCCTCGTTGCACCAGATTTCCATCGGCGACAGGCTGGCGTCCGCGCTATGGATGTCCCGCAGCCGGATATTGGCACCGCGCCCGTCGGCGTCGATGATCTCCGGCAGCGCATTCGACAAGCCGCCGGCGCCGACATCGTGGATGGAGGCAATCGGGTTTCTCTCGCCCATCGCCCAGCAGCCATCGATGACTTCCTGGCAGCGTCGCTCCATCTCCGGATTGGCCCGCTGGACCGAGGCGAAATCCAGCGCCTCGGAGGACCGGCCGCTGGCCATGGAGGAGGCCGCGCCGCCGCCCAGGCCGATGCGCATGGCGGGCCCGCCCAGTACGATCAGCCGCGCATCCACCGACACCGGTTGCTTTTCGACATGGTCGCCGCGGATGTTGCCCATGCCGCCGGCGATCATGATCGGCTTGTGATAGCCGCGCAGGCCGTCCGGGCCGTCCTGTTCAAAAGTGCGGAAATAGCCGGTCAGATTCGGTCGCCCGAATTCATTGTTGTAGCGGGCCGCACCGATCGGCGCCTCCAGCATGATCTGCAGGGCGCTAGCTACCCGCTGCGGGCGTCCGTGATCGATTTCCCAGGGCTGCTCCCCCCCCGGCAGACGCAGGTTCGACACCGAGAATCCGCACAGCCCGGCCTTGGTGCGGGCACCGCGGCCGGTCGCCGCTTCGTCGCGAATCTCGCCGCCACAGCCGGTAGCGGCCCCGGGATCTGGCGCGATGGCGGTAGGGTGATTGTGGGTTTCCACCTTCATGACCAGGTGGACCGGCTCGGATTCGCCCCGATACGCGCGGTCCGCGCCGGCGAAGAAACGCAATGCCGTCGCGCCGGCTACCACCGCGGCGTTGTCCTTATAGGCTGACAGCACCCCCTTGGGGCTGGCGGCATGACTGGCCTGGATCATCCGGAACAGACTGGCCGGCATCGCCTCGCCGTCGATGGTCCACTCGGCGTTGAATATCTTGTGGCGGCAATGCTCGGAGTTGATCTGGGCGAACATGACCAGCTCGGCGTCGGTGGGCGAGCGACCCAGCCGCGCGTACTCGCGGGCCAGATAATCGATCTCGTCCGGCGACATCGCCAGACCCCAATCCCGGTTGGCCGCGGTGAGGGCGACCAGCGGGTCCCCGCCGAGATCCACCCGCCGCAGCGCGCCGGGTGGCAGCGTTTCAAACAGGCCCGGCAACGCCGCAGCATCTGCCAGCACGCTCTCGGTCATCGGATCGTGCAGTTCGCGCCAGAGCACATCGGGCGGCATATCCTGATGATCGGCATCGATGTCCCAGGCCACCCCTCGTTCCAGCCGCTGCAGATGCCGCAGGCCACAGTTGCGGGCGATATCCTCCGCCTTGCTGGACCAGGGCGACACCGTGCCCAGCCGCGGCACAACGACCGGCCCGGGCGGGGCATCCGCCGGCCAGTCCGGCGCATCCGCCGGCAGCAGGGTCCGCAGACGGGCGGTATCGTCGTCGGTCCAGCCGGCTTCGACAGCAGCCAGATAGAGGTAGCGCGCCGCCAGCCGGCGTACCGGTACCCCCGCTGCCTGCAGGCGGTGCCGTTGCGCCTCGATGTGAAACGCCGAGAACGCGGCCTGTCCGGCCAGAATCAGAGTGCGACGATGCTGCGCCAAGACAATCCCTCTTGCTGATCCGCGGCGGCCACCCAGTCGGGGTTGCAGCCCAGCACGTCGGCCAGAGCCCGACGGGCATGATCCGCCGTGTTGTTGTTGTTGCTGATATGCGTGGCCACCACATGCTGAAGCCGATCGCGACCGATCCTGCCGAGCAGGCCCGCTGCCTGGCCATTGCTCAGGTGCCCCAGGTCCCCGGCTACCCGCGCCCGTACCGAAGCCGGATAGGGTCCAGCCGCCAGCAGGGCCGGATCGTGATTGCACTCGAGCAGCAACGCGTCACAGTCATCGATCATGGCCTGCACATGCGGCGTCGGCCGGCCAATGTCGGAGAGCACGCCCAACCGCCGATGGCCGTCAGACAAAAGGAACTGGCAGGGTTCACGGGCATCGTGCGGTACGGGAAACGGCGCGACGCTCAAACCATCGATGGCAAAGGCCTCGTGCGGCGAAAAGCAGTTCACTGACAGGTCCGGGCCGGGCGCGCAGGCCTGCCGAGTGCCCGGCGTCATCCATACCGGCAGGCCGTGCCGGCCGGCGAACCGGGCCAGGCCGCGTACATGATCGCCGTGCTCGTGCGTAATCAGAATCGCATCCAGCGAGGCCGGGTCCAACGACAGCCGGGCCAGGCGTCGCTGCATGTCCGCGGCGGAAAAGCCGCAGTCAACCAGAACTCGGGTCCCCCCGGATTCCACCACCAGCGCGTTGCCCCGGCTACCGCTGCCCAGAAACGCGAATCGCATCACGCCAGTCCGGGGGCTTGCTTTCGCGCCATTGCCTCGGTCAATTCCGGCCGGTGTAGACCGGAAACGGCATGACCTTGCCGTCACTGCCGCCGGCGTCCGTCACCTTGGCCGCGCCGCGCTTGCGTACCTCGTCGATGCGCACCACCGCATGCATGGGAATATAGGAGCGGATCACATCGGCGAATTCGCTGGCCAGCTTTTCCTCGGCCGGGTCGACCACCAGTTCGCTGCGTTCGCCGAAGACCAGTTGCTCGATTTCCACGAAACCGTACAACCCACCCTGCGACACGGATTTGGCGTAGACCTCGTAGATATGACCCTGATTGAAGAAGGTCACCCGATAAAGGCGTTGCTTGTCCGCCATGCTGGTCAGCGTCTCCCGGCGATTGCTGCGTTAAGATGCGGCCATGCCGGCATCACAGGAATTCGGCGGTCAGGACACGCCGCTACCACTCGCGCATCCACACCGGAACCGGTATGCCGGTCGACCAGCGTCCGGATTGCCGAGCAGTGGGGAATCTGGCGGAGAGGGTGGGATTCGAACCCACGTGGGGCGTAAGCCCCCAACCGATTTCGAGTCGGTGCCGTTATGACCACTTCGGTACCTCTCCGGAAAGCTGTCGGTGCGATGCATCAGCCACCCGACGGGCGAAGTTTACAGGGAATGGAACGCGGCCCCAAGCGACAATATGCATTCCATGAGTGACGCCGCCGTCCATCGGCTGCCAGCGCAGCGGTATCGGGTTTCGCTGCGCTGGGTGACGATACTGCTGGCACTGGCGCTGCTGGCGACCTGTCAGCCGCCGGTTTCGCCCATGGCGGAAATCCAGGCTACGGGCATACTCCGGGTCGCGACCGTGAATTCCGCCACTACTTACTACCTGGGGCCGGCCGGCCCTACCGGGTTCGAATACGATCTGGCCCAGGCGTTCGCCGATCAACTCGGGGTGGAACTCGACATGCAGGTCGTCGATACCCGCGCCGCCCTCACCCGCGCGGTGCGCCAGGGCAACAGCCATTTCTCGGTCGGCCTCACCGCTACCGCAGCGCTGCGTCGGGATTACCGGCTGACACCGGGCTATCTGGACCTGCAACCCACGGTGGTCTATCAGGCCGACGATCCGACGCCCGACGACCTTGCCTCGCTGGACGGCAAGCTGACCGTCGCCCGGGACGATGCGGTCACCAACTGGTTGCGGCAGGCGCACCCAACGCTGAACTTCCGGGTGGACGAATCGGCCAACGCCGAGGAACTGCTGGCGCGGGTGGCCGAGGGGGACATCCGTGCAACCGTCGCCGACGCCCGGCTGGTGCAGCTCAATCAGCGCTACTACCCGCGCCTGCGCACCGCCTTCACCCTGCCTGTCACCGCATCGCGTACCTGGGTATTTCCCGCCCGGGAACACGATGCCCTCTACAACCGGGCAATAGCCTTCCTGGCCGGCATGCGGGGCGATGCGGCCATGACCATACTGCGGGACCGACACTTCGGCCATGCCAAGCGGCTTGGCTTTGTCGGCGGCCAGACCTTCGCCCGCATCGCCGAGGAGCGGCTCGACCGCTGGCGTCCCGCGTTCGAGACAGCAGCCGAGGAAAACGGCCTGGACTGGCGCCTGCTGGCGGCGGTGGGCTATCAGGAATCCCACTGGGACCCGGAAGCGGTCAGCCCGACCGGCGTGCGAGGGCTGATGATGCTGACCGAGCAGACCGCGGAAGAACTCGGCGTGGCCGACCGCACGGATCCGGCGCAGAGCATCGAGGGAGGCGCCCGATACATCCGGGACCTGCGCGAACGCCTGGCTGATGGCATCGAGGAGCCGGATCGCACCTGGACCGCCCTGGCCGCCTACAACCTGGGCCTGGGGCACGTACTCGATGCCCGTGAGCTGCTGCGCCAGCGCGATCGTGATCCGGATAGCTGGATCAACCTGCGCGATGCCCTGCCCTGGCTGACCCAGAAGCGTTATCACAGCCAGACCCGCTACGGGTACGCCCGCGGCCATGAAGCGGTGACATACGTCGGCAACGTCCGCGCCTACTACGACATCCTGCTGTGGATGACCGGCAGTCCCGATACGGAAAAGCCCGAAAGCCTGCAGCGCGAACCGGAAACGTCCGACACGGCGGCGGAACGGGCGCTGGACATGAATGTGCCGGCGCTGTGAACGAAAAACGCCGGCCCGAAGGCCGGCGTCATGACTAGGCTTTAGCCTGGAAAGGCCAAAACGGTCGGCTCGTTCAGATAAGACCGAGCAGACCGAGAATGCTTCCCAGCAGCCCCGAGATAATGCCACCGATGACGGGCAGGCCCTCGGCACCACTCAGGAAGCCGCCATTGGCATCCTGGCCACCGAAACTGGCGAACAACTCCGGCAGCAAACCATCGATGATGTCGCTGAATTGGCTGGAATCGAAACCGGTCCCCGTGCCACCAGCCGAGTCCAGGATATCGCTGATCACCGGCACGCCGTCGCCATCCAGGCTGAGCAGCGCGGTCAGCAAGTCGCCCAGCAGCGGCAGCGAGGCCGGGTCGGCTCCACCCAGAGCGGGAACACCCTGCAGCACGTCACCCAGCAGCGGCACATTACCCGTACCACCATTGGCGAGAAGGTTGCTCAGCGTATCCAGACCGCCAGCAGCCTCCCCCCCCATCAGGCCGGCCAGCACATCACCGAGAACTGGCAGTCCCGAAAGCAGATCGGACAGCAACGGAATCTGGGTGCCACCGCTCCCGGTGCCGCCGCCGGCCAGGAGATCACCAAACCCGGCTTCGCCACCGAAATCGCTGAAGTCACCGGCAAACCCGGCGCCAAGCACCGGCGCCAGCGGCGAGGTCTCGCCGGTCACCGGCGCCAGCACACCCCGCAGGGCCTGGAACAGCGGGTTGAGCACCACGGCCAAGCCGTTCTCGAACTGAACCGTTGCGTCACCGACGGCACCGGTCAACGCGGAATTGGCATCACCCGGCAGGGAACCGGACAGGCTGGTGAGCAGATTTTCGAACGAATCCACCAGCGCGGCGCTGGTGTCGTCCCCATCCAGGCGCCCGGTGGCATCCAGGATGATGCTGAGATCATCGGCACCGGTACCCAGCGCAGTGAGCAGATCACCCACCAGTGGCGCGTCAGCCACCTGAGACGGAACCTGACCGGACAGGGTGTCCAGCTCGCCTGCGATCTGAACCAGCAGATCGGTAATCGCGGTCAGGTCACCACCGTCGGTCTGACCGGTGATGCCGTCCTGTACCTCGACCTGCAACTGGGTAAGCAGAGGCAGCAGATTCTCGGAACCGGGAATCGCCTGCCCTTCTTCCGTCAACTGAATCAGGGTCTCGGAGAGCCCGGCGGCAAAGCTGAGCAGCGCGTCGCCGGCCAGATCGCCACCGGCGATCAGGTCATCCGGATTCTGGCTGGTGAGGAAACTCTGGAAACCGCTGGCCAGACCATCCGGCGCGTCGAGCAGCGCAACCAGCGCGGATAGCAGCGCAGCGGACGTATCGCCGATGACTGGCGCGTCGCCGGTGGTATCACCGACATCGGTCAGCGCGTCCTGGACCGGGTCGGCCGGGCCGGCGACCTGATTGCCGCCAACCGGAACCGGCTGATTGCCATCATCCGCAGCGGAGCCGCCGCCGCCACCGCCGCCACAGCCGGTAGCCAGCGCCAGCCAGGCGCTGAACAACGCACCCAGTAGAAATCTTGAACTCGGAAAATTCATGCCTGCACCTCGTGAACGTATCGATTGGGGGAGCCGAGTCGCGGACCAGATGTGCCGCGTACAGGCTCCGGTATCGACCGTCAGTGTCCCGGCATGAGGGGTAAGCCGGAAATTTTCTTACAACGACCGCCCACTTTTGCCGGCCGACTTCGAGATGTGCCCGATTACGCGGTGAACCGGTTGTGCAGGCCGCACTCGCGATTGCCCAGCACCTTGGTGGGATCGAAGTAGCGGTTCTCGTTGGGCAGACCATGGGCCAGCAGGTAGGCCTTCATGTCGGTCTCGCGCCAGTCCAGCAGCGGCGACACCTTCAGCACACCGCCCGGCTGATCCTGCGTGACCGTTTCCAGCCCCTGGCGAAACTCGGTCTGCTCGCGCCGCAGCGCCGTCAGCCAGAGGTCCGGCTTCAGATCGGCGAATGCTCTGCGGAACGGTTCGAGCTTGACCTGCTCGGTGAAGGTCTCGTGACGGGGATCGTCGACGTCGGGAATGCCCATCAGCGCATCGCGTCGCGCCGCGGATTGCAGCGGGTTGTACACGTGAATATCCAGATCCAGCATCTCGATCAGGCTCTCGGCATAGAGATAGGTCTGTCGCGTGTTGTAGCCGGAGTCCACCCACAGTACCGGCAGATCCGGACGCGCCTGCGTGCACATGTGCAACAGAACCGCGGAATAGGGTCCGAAGTTGGTCGTGATCAGCGGGCGACCCGGGCGGGACAGCGCCCACGCCACGATAGCCTCGGCGGACTGGTTCGCCAGCTGCTGGTTGAGATTGGTGGTATCGGTGTCGGTCATACTCGGCCTCGCGTCTGAAGCAACGCGTTGACGGATTGTTGATGACGCGCAGTATCCCGCTAACGCAGCCCTCATGACATGCGTTTCAGGTTATATTGATACGTCTTGTAATTCTTTTTTGTTTGGACTCACCGTCGCCGATGGCACATCGGCAGTGGCTCGCGGATAATGGCGCGCTTCACTTGCCACTGTCGCCACCACGATGAGTCAGTACATCTACACCATGAACCGGGTCGGCAAGGTTGTGCCGCCGGGCAAGCATATCCTGCGCGACATCTCGCTGTCGTTCTTCCCCGGCGCAAAGATCGGCGTACTGGGCTATAACGGTGCCGGCAAGTCGACATTGCTGCGGATCATGGCCGGGGTCGACACCGAAATCGAGGGCGAAGCAAGGCCGATGCCCGGCATCCGCATCGGCTACCTGCCCCAGGAGCCCCCGCTGGACGACAGCAAGGATGTCCGCGGCAACATCGAGGAAGGGGTCGCCGAGATCAAGGGGCAGCTGGACCGCTTCAACGAGATCAGCAACGCATTCGCCGATCCCGACGCCGACTTCGACGCCCTGCTGGCGGAACAGGCCAGCCTGCAGGAGGCGATCGAGGCCGCCGACGGCTGGGAGCTGGACAGCCGGCTCGACCGGGCTGCCGCGGCCCTGAACCTGCCGCCCTGGGATGCCGATGTTAGCAAGCTGTCGGGCGGCGAGCGCCGCCGCGTGGCCCTGTGCAAGCTGTTGCTGGAAAAGCCGGACATGCTGTTGCTGGACGAGCCCACCAACCACCTGGATGCCGAATCGGTGGCCTGGCTCGAGCGGTTCCTGGCCGACTTTCCGGGCACGGTGGTGGCCGTGACCCATGATCGCTACTTCCTGGACAACGTCGCCGGCTGGATTCTGGAGCTCGACCGCGGACACGGCATTCCGTTCGAGGGCAACTACTCGGCCTGGCTGGAAGCCAAGGAAAAACGCCTGGCCCGCGAACAGAAAAGCGAGGACGCCCACCAGAAAGCCATCAAGGCCGAGCTGGAATGGGTGCGAACCAATCCCAAGGGCCGGCAGGCCAAGAACAAGGCACGGCTGAAGCAGTTCGAGGAACTCGCCAGCCGCGAGCACCAGAAGCGCTCGGAAACCAACGAGATCTATATTCCGCCGGGGCCGCGTCTGGGCGAGCAGGTATTCGAACTGGCGGGCGTCAGCAAGGCCTATGGCGATCGTACGCTGTACCAGGACTTCAACCTGCGCATCCCGCGCGGTGCCATCGTCGGCATCATCGGCCCCAACGGCGTGGGCAAGACCACCCTGTTCCGCCTTCTCACCGGTGAAGAGCAGCCCGATGCCGGCGAGGTGACGGTCGGCGATACCGTGGAGCCGGCCTACGTCAGCCAGTCCCGCGACAGCCTTGATGGCGGCAAGACGGTATGGGAGGAAATCGGCGACGGGCAGGACATCATCCGGGTCGGCCACTACGAAGTGCCCTCGCGGGCCTACGTCGGCCGCTTCAACTTCAAGGGCGGCGACCAGCAGAAGCGTATCGGCGACCTGTCCGGCGGCGAGCGCAACCGCGTGCATCTGGCCAAGCTACTACGGGCCGGCGGCAACGTGCTCCTGCTGGACGAACCGACCAACGACCTGGATGTGGAAACCCTGCGAGCGCTGGAGGAAGCATTGCTGGTATTTCCCGGCTGCGTCCTGGTCATTTCCCACGACCGCTGGTTCCTCGACCGCATTGCCAGCCACATTCTGGCCTTCGAGGCGGACGGGCCCGTTTTCCTGGAAGGCAATTTCCAGGACTACGAGGCTGATCGCAAGCGCCGCCTGGGTGATGCCGCGGACGCGCCCACCAAGTCGAAACATCGAAAGCTGGCCTGAACTACCGGCTGCAAGCCCCGGTTGACGCCGCAAAAATTTCATTTGCACGCGTATGTACAACCGCATGGCGCGGCGTTACACTCCTTAACGTCAAGTTTTTGGCGCTACAGCGCCGGCTTGGGGACAACCGGTTGCATCAATCAAGGGGATCAGGGATGAGCAAGAACCTCCGCATGGCGGCGGCGGCCGCTCTGGCGTTTTCGTTTACCACGGCGGGCGCGGTTGATCCGGGCTGGTACGTGGAAGGCGGACTCGGCTACAGCAAGCTGAACGACAGCGACGCGACGCAGGAAACCTTCGGGCCAGGCCAACCCGGTCAACCCGGCCAACCGGGTCAGGGAGGCAGCGGCTTTCTGGTCATCCCAGGCCTGATCAACCTCTTCCCCACCGGCCCTGGCGGCGGTGGGCAGGGCGGCGCTGGCGGTGCCGGTGGCTTTGGCAACTCCCAGAACTTCGAAATCGAGTACGACGACGGTGCCTTCGGCAGCCTGTCACTCGGTTATGCCTGGGAAGGCGGTTTCCGTTCCGAGCTGCAGCTTCGCTACAGCGAGAACGACCTCGACATGATCAACAACAACATGGGTGGCAGCACCGATGCCGAGGGTGACATCACGTCGACCGCCCTGATGGCGAACGCCTGGTTCGACTTCAACCCGGACGGCAACTGGCATCCTTATGTGGGTGGCGGTCTTGGTGCGGCCGAAATCGAGCTCGACGCCGGGGGCGGTGCCGCCGACGACACCGTGCTGGCAGCCCAGCTCGGTGCCGGTATTGAGTTCGACCTGACCGATACCCTGGCCCTCGGCCTCGGTTACCGGTTCTTCAAGGCCGATGATCCCGAATTCGAGGCCACCGATCCGGCGACCGGCAATACCCAGCGCACCGACGTGGATTACGAGCAGCACTCGGCGATGCTGAGCCTGCGCTACGTCTTCGCCCCGGCGGCCCTGACCGACAGCGACGGCGACGGCGTACCGGACGTGGACGACAAGTGTCCGAACACTCCGTCCGGCGCCCCGGTCGATGCCGACGGCTGTCCGCTGGATTCCGACGGCGACGGCGTACCCGACTACGCGGACAAGTGCCCGAATACCCCGTCCGGCGTGCCGGTCGACGATACCGGCTGCCCGCTGGATTCCGACGGTGACGGCGTCCCTGACTACAAAGACGATTGCCCGAACACGCCCAAGGGCACGCAGGTCAATGCGTCTGGCTGCCCGCTGGTGGTCGACTCCGACGGCGACGGTGTGCCGGATGACCGTGACAAGTGCCCCGACACCCCGCCGGGTCAGCCGGTGACCACCGACGGCTGTGCCGTGGGTCAGAGCACCGTGCTCCAGGGCGTGAAATTCGAGTTCAACAGTGCGCGGCTCACCCCGAATGCCGAGCAAATCCTGATCGGCGTGGCGGAAACGCTCAAGGATTCGCCCGGATTCAATGTCGAGGTGGCCGGCCATACCGACTCGATCGGCTCCGATTCCTACAACCTTGAACTGTCGCAGGAACGTACCGAATCCGCGGTCGAGTTCCTGGTTGGTCAGGGTATCGACCGCAGCCGGATGGTGGCCCGCGGTTATGGCGAGAGCCAGCCGGTGGCACCCAACGTCAATCCCGACGGCTCGGACAACCCCGAGGGTCGGGCCCGGAACCGTCGTGTGGAATTGAAGGTGGTCGGCCAGCGGTAGGCCAATCACCGGACGATACGACGGCGGGACAAAGGACTGTTCCCGTGAAACTTCAAGGAGGAAGTGATGAAGAAGACTTTGATAGGTGTGGTGATGGCCGGGCTGCTGCATGGCAGCCCGGCCCTCGCCCAAGAAAACCCCGGTGTGCTCAATCTGTTGCTGGCGGGTGACGGCGTCGTTCCCAGTCTGCTGGAGACGCTGACAACCTTTCAGGCCGAACCGCTGGTGAGCAGCGTGGCCGGCGCGGATGGCGGCAGCGGGCTCATTCGCGGCAATGCCGGTGTAGCGCTCAACGGCACCCTGGCCGGCCTGCTTCAGGACCCATTCCTGGATCTGGGTACCACCCTGGATGGCGTGGGGCTTCTGGTCATCGGCGACGATACCCGGCCCGGTCTGGTCCCCAACCTGCTGATGGCACTCACCGGCGATGGCAGCGGCCTTGGTGGCGGTCTGCTCGGTGGTGACGGCGGTGGACTGCCGTTGGTCGGAGGGCTACTGGGCGGTGATGGCGGTCTGCCGCTGATTGGCGGGCTGCTGGGCGGTGACGACGGTGGCCTGCCTCTGATCGGCGACCTGTTCGGCGGCGATGGCGGCTTGCCCCTCATCGGCGGCCTGCTGGGCGGTGGCCTGGCAACCGGCGGTGCCGGCGGCCTACCACTCAACAGCCTGCCGCTGCCATTGTCCGACCTCGACCCGGCCACGGCGCTGGCACTGGTGAACGGGGCGACACTGGAGGGGCTGTAACCCTGTCGAGAGTCAGTTGTTTGTGATGACTTCGGAGCCCCGCAATGCGGGGCTCTTTTCTTTTCCCATGCATTGCCGACATAATAGGCTAAAGTTCTGTAGGAAAACGCCGATACATTGCGTAGGTTGACCATCGTCGCGGCGGCGTACCAACCGGAACAACCACCGAATCCTGATCTGATAATTGTCGACATTTCACGAGGAACTGGAAAATGAAACGTTTGATTGCTCTAGGCCTGCTCGGCCTTTCTCTTTCGGGAACTGCCTCGGCTCAGAACGAGAGCTTCGTGGGCGTCCTGCTCGGGCCGGCTGGCCCGGTTGATGGTCTGGTCAACACGCTGATGACCCAGAACCTGGAACCCACCACGGACGGCGCCACCGGCAGCAACAGCGGCCTGCTGCGCGGCACCGCCGGCGGCGGCCTGAACGACGTGCTGGAAGGCCTGCTGGTCAATCAGGATCCGGGGCAGGTCCAGCGCGGGCTGGTCGACACCATCATCATGCAGGGCGTGGCCGGCGAAGAGGGTGTTCTTGACCAGCTGCTCGGCTTCAACAACCCGGGCGACGGATTCGCCTTCTTCACCGACATCTTCGGCAACTTCGCGCCGGATGGTTTCGGCATCCCGGGCCTGCCGGGTGGCACCGGCGGCGCGATGTCGCCGATTCCGGGCATTGATGGTCTCGGACTGCCGCTGGATGCCCTTGACCCCGCCATCCTGGAACAGATACTAGCTGCTGGCGGCGGTGCCGGCCTGCCGAGCCTGCCTGCCCTGCCATAGCCCTCGACCGAGGGTCTGACGAATCAACCCCCGGCATCTTGCTGGGGGTTTTTTATGCCCGGCTTGTCACGAGCCGGTTCGCGGCCCATCATTCGATTCCATGGACGAGCGGCTCATGCAACGGCTCCACGGCCTGATCGACCGTGGCGAAGGGCTGCTCGACCGGCTGGAACGCCGGACCGATCCCTCCCATGCCGTCGACTGGCAAGCCCCCGCGTTCCGCTGGACAGGTCGTCAGCAACTCCAGCCCGTGTTCCGGGTCAACACCCTGCCGCTGGCCGATCTGCATGGGATTGGCGCGCAGAAAGACGCCCTTGTGCTCAACACACAGCAGTTCCTGAGCGGGCAGCCCGCAAACAATACGCTGCTGTGGGGCGCGCGCGGGACCGGCAAATCCTCGCTGATCCGGGCGTTGCTGCATGAGTTCGTGGACCGCGGCCTGCGTCTGATCCAGGTGGATGCCCGGGACCTAGTCGACCTGCCGGATATCGCGCCGTTGCTCAGCGATCGGCCCGAACGGTTCATCATATTCTGCGACGATCTTTCCTTCGGCGAGGATGATCCCGGCTACAAGGCGCTGAAGTCGATGCTGGACGGCTCGCTGCTGGCACCGCCGGACAACCTGCTGATCTATGCCACCTCTAACCGGCGCCATCTATTGCCGGAATATCTGGACGAGAATCGCCAGGCCCGCAACGTGGACGGCGAGATCCACCATGGCGACGCGGTCGAGGAAAAGCTGTCGCTGTCGGAACGTTTCGGACTATGGCTGTCGTTCTATCCCTTCGATCAGGAGGCCTATCTGGCGATCGTGCGCAGCCATCTCGACCGACTGGGTCAAGCCGTCGACGGTGATGCCTCGTTCCGCCGTGCCGCGCTGCAATGGGCGCTGGCTCGCGGCGTGCGCAGCGGGCGCGCCGCCCGCCAGTTCGCCCTGCACTGGCTCGGCCAGCAACCCGACGAGTCCGCATGACCGAGCCACTCGACCCGCGGCAGCGTCGCCTGCGCCTGATCGCGTTCTCGCTGCTGGCCAGCGCCTTCATGGTGGCCTTCTTCCACCGGGTGGCCCCGACGGTGATCGTCGATCAGCTAAGGCAGGACCTGAACGCCAGCGCGGTGGCGCTGGGCTGGCTGGGGGCGGTGTACTTCTACGTCTACACCGCCATGCAGATTCCCGCGGGCATCATGGCCGATCGCTACGGCCCGCGCCTGACCGTGGCCGGCGGCTGCCTGGTGGCGGCGGGCGGATCGCTGCTGTTCGCCGCCGCCGGCGGGCTGCTGGCCGCCGATGCCGGTCGGTTGCTGGTGGGACTGGGGGTGTCCACCGCGTTTGTCGGGCTGATGAAATTCAACGCCAACTGGTTCGATGCCCGTCAGTACGCCCGCATGGCCGGCGTGGTAATCCTGATCGGCAACGCCGGCGCCGTACTCGGCGTCAGTCCGCTGGCCAGGCTGCTGAACTGGGTGGACTGGCGAGAAGCCTTCGTCGGCCTGGCGCTGATCTCGTTGCTACTGGCGGTGGCAATCTTTCTGGTGGTACGGGATCGGCCGGCGAGCGCGACCCCGGATCACGGCACCACCGATGCCACGCCCCGTGAGGCCTGGTGGTCGAGCCTGGCCGCCGTGGCCGGCAATCGTGCGCTCTGGCCGCATTTCACCGGCCTGTTTGCGGTGGTGGGCAGCTTCTTCGCATTCTCCGGCCTGTGGGCCGTGCCCATGTTCCACGACGTGTTCGCGCTCGACCGCACCAGCGCTTCGGACTACGTCACGCTTTCGCTGGTGGCATTCGCCCTGGGCTCGTTCGCTGCCGGCTGGCTGTCCGACCGGCTGGGGCGACGCAAACCCGTGATCGTGGCGGCCGCGGTGCTGTCCCTGTTGACCTATCTCTATACCTGGCTGGGGCCCTGGGGCCCGGGGGCATCCGCCTGGTGGCTGTTCCTGGCCCACGGCCTGTGCCCCGCGGGCATGGTCGTCTGCTACACCGCCGCCAAGGAAAGCGTGTCGTTCCGGCACACCGGAATGGCTATCGCGCTGGTGAACACCGGCCTGTTTCTCGGCGCCGCCGTCCTGCAGCCGGCATTCGGCTGGCTGCTGGAAAGCCAGGCGGTCGGCGACATGCTGCAACATGCGGACTACCGCCGCGGGCTGGCCCTGCTCTGCGTGATCAATCTGGTCGGCCTGGCCGCCACCCTTCTCGGCCGCGAAACCGGCGGACTCGGCTATCGCGATGACCCGGCATGATCTCGCCCGATCATGTCCGCACGTTGGCTGCCTACAACCGCTGGATGAACGAACGGCTGTATGCGGTCTGCGCCACTATTGACGATCCCGAGCGCAAGCAGGATCGCGGTGCGTTCTTCGGCTCCATACATGGCACCCTCAATCACCTGCTCGACGGCGATCTGGCCTGGCTGGCCCGGTTTCGCGGCGACACGGTCGATCAGCGGCTCGGCGAAGACCGGCATGCCGATTTCGACCGACTGACCGCGGCGCGGCACGCAACCGACGAGGCCATCGAACAATGGGCGGCCACCGTATCACCCGACTGGCTCGCGGCACCGATGACCTATACCAGCAATGTCGACGGCCTGACCCGGCGGCTATCGGCCTGGGTACTGGTGACACATTTCTTCAACCACCAGACGCATCACCGTGGCCAGATCACCACCCTGCTCAGCCAGATGGGCGTGGACTACGGCGTGACCGATCTGCCCTGGCTGCCGGCACTGGATGCCGTGATCGACGCCTGACCGTCAGAGCCCGTACTTGTCCAGGCGGTAACGCAGGGACCCACGGGACAGCCCCAGCCGGCGGGCCGTTTCCGAGATATTGCCGTCGGTCTGCGCCAGGGTGGCTTCGATCAAGGCCCGTTCCTGGCCGGCCAGGGTCGGATTGTCCGTGGCGTCAGCCGCTGGTCCGGGCTCGGCCACATCCGGCGTCAGCTGAAGATGCTCGGCCTCCAGCCGCTGATCGGCACGAATGAGTACCGCCCGTTCGATCACGTGGCGCAGCTCCCGCACGTTGCCGGGCCAGTGATAACCGCGCAGCGCCGCCTCGGCACCCGCGGTGATCTCCGGCGCCGCCAGGCCGTAACGACCGGCGGTATCCGCGACGAAATGGCGGGCCAGCTCGATGACGTCCTCACCCCGCTCGCGCAGCGGCGGCATGCGCAGACTCAGCACATGCAGGCGGTAATAGAGGTCACTGCGAAAGCCGCCTTCGGCGACCAGTTCGTCGAGCTCGCGATTGGTGGCGGCCACGAACCAGGCGGCAATCGGCCGTGACCGTGAGCTGCCGACTTCCCGGATGGTGCGGCTTTCCAGCGCGGTCAGCAGCTTGGCCTGCAGCGACAGCGGCAACTCGCCCACTTCGTTGAGAAACGCGGTGCCCTCGCCCGCCGCGGCCAGCAGCCCGTCGCGGGCGCGGTGGGCGTCGGTGAACGCGCCCTTTTCATGGCCGAACAGCTCGGATTCGATCAATTCACCGGGCAGCGCGGTGCAGTCCACCTGGACGAAGGGCTCGGCCGCCCGGGGACTGGCCTCGTGCAGGGCCCGCGCCGCCAGATCCTTGCCGGTCCCGGTCTCGCCGGTAATCAGCACGTTGGGCGGGGCATCGCCACGCCCCAGCGGCGCGACCCGCGCCAGCTCGTGGCGGATCTGCTGCATGGCCGGTGACTCACCGATCAGAACCGTGGCACCGGAGGCCCGATCTGGCGCGCCCGGGCGGCGCGGGGCTTCACCGCGTACCGCTTCGCCAACCGCGCGGCAGAGATGATCCAGATCAACCGGTTTGCGCAGGAAATCCACCGCCCGCCGACGCAGCGCGACAATCGCGTCGTCCAGTTCCCCGTAGGCGGTCATCACCAGCGCCGGGGCCTGGATGCCACGTTCGTCCTGCATCCAGGCGAGCAGATCCAGACCCAGACCGTCCGGAAGGTTCAGGTCGAGCAGCAGCAGATCCGGCACCTGCTTGTCCACCGCGTCCCGCGCCGCCGCCAGGCTGCCGGCGGTGACCACCACATGGCCGTCCCGCTGCAGACGCCGGGCGACCGCGCGCGCCAGGGCCCCCTCGTCCTCCACCAGCAGAATGCGGGCGCCGCGACTCATGCGGACGCCCCGCCACTGCGCGGCAGGATCATGGTCACGCGGGTACCGCCGCCATCGCGGTCCTCGAAGCGCAGCTGACCGCCATGGGCCTGAACCACCTTGTAGGCAAATGGAATGCCCAACCCGGTTCCACGCTTCTTGGTGGTCGGCAGGGGGCCGCGGGCATCCGGGTCGGGCTCGATGCGCATGCCCGGTCCCTGATCGTCGATATGCACCTGCACGACGCGCTCGTCAGACGCCAGCGTGATGTCCACCCTGCCGCCGGTGGGCGAGGCCTCCAACGCATTCGACATCAGACCGTGCAACGCCTGTTCCAGTAGCGCGCCGTCCAGATTCAACCGGACATCCTCGCCCTGGCGGCGAATGGTCACACCCTGGGTATCCGGCCGCGGGCCGAGGGCGGCCACCGCGGCCTCCAGCACCGCATCCAGGGATTGCGCCGCCGGGTCCAGGCGCAACGGATGCAGGTAGGCCAGCAGCGCGGCCAGCCAGCGCTCCAGCCGGTCGGTGGCTTCCATGATGTCGGCGCCGGTTTCCAGCACCTCGGCGCTCGTCGCCTCGGCGTCCAGCAATTGTGCGTTGGCGCGGATGCCGGCCAGGGGATTGCGAATATTGTGCGCGATCACCGGCACCAGGGCGCCCAGCGCGGCCTGGCGTTCACGCTCCACCAGTTCCCGGCGGCTTGCCTCCAGCTCCCGCGCCATGCGGTTGAGGGTGCGGGCCAGGTAACGGATTTCCGCAACCCCCTGCTCCGGTACCCGGTGATCCAGCTGTCCCTGGCCCAGCGCGTCGGTGCCCTGCACCAGCGATTCCAGTGGCTGGGTGAACCCGCGGCGAAAGCGCCGGCTGACCCGCCAGACCATCAGGCCGGCCAGAATCAGCGGCACCGCCGACACCCAGGGCGCCAGCGCCAGCCAGCGATCGAGCCGCGCCTGCAGCGTCTGCCGCCGGTCGGCTACGAGTTCGTTGAGGTCGTCGTAGGCCATCTCGAAATCGCCGGTCATCCAGCGATCGTAGGCCGGGTTGAGCAACTCGTCGATGCGGCGTTCGCCCGGGGCCTGGTTGGCGGTGTAGGCCAGCCGGTTGAGCACCACCCCGATGAGTTCGTAGGCTTCCTCCATGCGCCCGATCGCTTCCCGGGTGGCGTCGGTGTCGGCGTACTGACGCATCAGGTAGAAGTGCTCGTCGATGCGATACAGCCGCCGCCAGTAGGCGTCGCGGCTGGGCGCCTCTCCGAGCCGCGTGATCTCCTTCATCTGGCGATACAGATCGCCACGCACCGCCTGGGCCTCGACCAGCAGTCCGTTGAGCCGCAATGAGGCCTGCGAGCTCTGCTGCCAGACCAGGGCCCAGGCCAGCGACAGGCCGGCGGTCACCAGCACCAGCACCAGCAGACTGCCGAGATAGGCCCGGAGCAGGCCCTGGAGCGAGAACGTGAACTGACGAGGCATGGCCGGATGCTATCCGGTTTGCGCGGCGGACACGACCGGCCCGGCACCAACCTGGCCACTACTGGCCAGCGCCTGGCCAATGGTGGCCGATTTCGTCGCCATACCGCCATATCAGCACCGGTTCAAGAACGGCCGTCACGCCACCGTCGATAACCCGGACACCGGAAAGCCGCTCATGCCGGCGTTTGTGGCCAGCCGGCGCGCACATGGCACAACATCTGCTGCATCTGGCACGCACCCTGCATGATTCAGGATGCACTGAAAGACCATTCATTCCGAACTGGAGGAGTTCAAAATGCGTAACTGGAATGCTCCCAAGGCCAACGACATGCGTTTCGGCTTTGAAATCACGATGTATGTCTGCAACCGGTAAAACGGTTGTCGATGAAGTTATCGACGGGGGCCCGACGGGCCCCCGTCGTCTTTCCGGCGCAGGAAGGTTCCCATGATCGATGTCGAGCGACTCCCGGCAAGGCATGACGGCAACGGCCCTGCCAGGCCCCTGTGGCTGCTGGCGGAGCTGACCTACGCCTGCCCCCTGCAGTGCCCCTACTGCAGCAACCCGACGGAAATGGCCAACATCGGTCGCGAGATCGACACCGATGCCTGGATTCGCGTGCTGCGCGAGGCCCGCCAGATGGGCGCCACCCAGCTCGGTCTGTCCGGCGGCGAACCGCTGGTGCGCAGGGATCTCGAGGCGATCGTGGCCGAAGGCCACCGGCTGGGTTACTACACCAATCTGATCACCTCCGGCGTCGGTATGGATGACGAGCGAGTGGGCCGCTTGCACGAGGCCGGCCTGGATCACATCCAGATCAGCTTCCAGGCTTCCAACGAACAGCTCAACGACTTCCTCGGCGGCACCTCCAGCTTCGAACAGAAGAAGGAGATGGCCCGGCGCATCAAGGCGCATGGCTACCCGATGGTGCTCAACATCGTGCTGCACCGGAAGAACATCGACGACATCGCCGAGATCCTCGACATGGCCGAGACGCTCGAGGCCGACTACGTCGAGCTGGCCAACACCCAGTACTACGGCTGGGCGCTGGAGAACAAGGACGCCCTGCTGCCCACCCGGGAGCAGCTGGCGCATGCCGAGCGCGTGACCAACGAATACCGCGAACGGCTGGGCAACCGCATGAAGCTCTACTATGTGGTGCCCGACTACTACGAGGACCGCCCCAAGGCCTGCATGAGCGGCTGGGGTGACATCTTCCTGACCATCACGCCCGACGGTATGGCCCTGCCCTGCCACGCCGCCCGGCAGCTGCCGAACATCGACTTTCCCAACGTGAAGGACCACAGCATCGACGAAATCTGGTGCGAGTCCGACGCCTTCAACATGTTCCGCGGGCTCGACTGGATGAAGGAGCCCTGCCGCAGCTGCGACGAACGGTTCAAGGATTACGGCGGCTGCCGCTGCCAAGCCTACATACTCACCGGCGACATGTACGCCGCCGATCCGGTCTGCAGCAAATCACCCGATCACCATGTGGTAACGGACGCAGTGGCCAAGGCCAACGAACGCGACCCCGGCGAAGCCGCCGCGCAGCCGCTGATCTTCCGCAATCCCAAGAACTCCAAGCGGCTTCAGGGGCTGGTCGACGGCGAGCCAATCAGCAAGAGCGCGAACTTCTAGGCGTCTTCAGGACCGCTCGTGCGGGCCCGGATAGTTCATGAGGGATCACGAGTGATTGCGGAATTCGCAGCAAGCTGGGTGCCGTCCTGGAGCGTAAACCCTAGCCGTAGCTAGGGTTTTAGCGAAGGGCAGGTGCCCAGCACCGCGAGAAACCGCAAGCGCCGTGATAGACGGGCGCGGGTGTGCGCCGGCACCATCGCGAAAGGCAGAGAACACAAGGACAGATTCATGCGGTCAATCGCTGGCGGCGCAGCGCCCGTCGCCCTCGTGAACTATTCGGGCTAATCTCGCGCGATGAACTGCGCGTACTTGAGCCACCCCGCCTGCGGCGAGCACGAACCGGGCCCCTACCACCCCGAGCGACCACAGCGGCTGGGCGCCGTACGTGACCGGCTGATCGCCGAAGGCCTGCTGGATCTGCTGGACAAGCCGGCGGTCGCGCCGGTGGCCCTCGATCAGATCAACCGCATTCACGATCCGGCCTACGTGCGGGACATCGCCGCCGCCTCACCGCGACGCGGGCGCGTATCCCTCGACCCGGATACCGCCATGAGCCCCGGCAGCCTGGATGCCACCCTGGCTGCCTGCGGCGCGACGGTCGCGGCCGTGGACTACGTGATGGCCGGCGACGGCCCGAGCCGCGCCTTCTGCAACATCCGCCCGCCCGGGCACCATGCCGAGCGCGATCGCGCGATGGGATTCTGCCTGTTCAATGCGGTGGCGCTATCGGCTTTCCACGCACTGGATGCCTACCAGCTCGACCGTGTCGCCGTACTGGATTTCGACGTGCACCACGGCAACGGCACGGAGGACATCGTCCGCGGCGAGAAGCGGCTCTGCTACGCCTCCAGTTTCCAGCATCCGCTGTTCCCCTATTCCAGCCTGGCGCAGGAACCGGGACACATCGTGAAGACGCCACTGGATGCCGGCACCGACGGCGACGGCTTTCGTCGCACCATCACCCGCGACTGGCTGGATCTGCTGGCGCGCTGGCAACCGCAACTGGTGATCTTCTCCGCCGGGTTCGATGCCCACAGCGCCGATCCGCTGGCCAGCCTCGAACTGACGGCCGGGGATTTCGCCTGGGTCACCGGGGCGGTAATCGACGCGGTGGGACCGGACGTGCCGGTCACCTCGGTGCTGGAAGGCGGCTACGATCTCGACGCGCTGGGCGAGAGTGCCGCCGCCCACGTCCGCGTGCTGGCCGGGCTGTAACCGACCCGGCGATCAGGGATCGAGTTCGATCCACCCCTGCTGGCTGGCCAGCCGGACGAACTCGAACACGTCGTCCTCCAGCGAGTTGCCCGGGAATGCGGCCTGCAGTTCAGCAACGATATCGCTGACGGTTTTCTCCCCGTCGCAGCGGCTGAGAATCTCCTGCGCGCTGTTATTGAGCGTGACCATGCCCTCCGGATACAGCAGCACGTAGCAGTTCTGGGCTTCCTCCCACTGCATGCGGTGGGTGCGCGCCAGCTTCGGCCGGCTCAGATCGATCGTCTCGGCCATCAGCTAGCCTCGTCGCAGTTGAAATAGGGGGGCGTGTGGTGCACGTAGGCCATGGTCATGGCGTCCAACATGGCCCAGAGCACATCCAGCTTGAACTGCAGGATGTCCAGCGCCCGCTCCTGGTCGGCCCGGGTGCGGAAATACGCCAGGGTAAGATCGAGGCCATGTTCCACGTCACGCCGGGCCTCGGACAGCCGCTTGCGGAAGTAGGACAGGCCCTCGGCGTCGATCCAGGGGTAGTGATCGGGCCAGCCGGTGAGGCGCTGCTTGTGGATTTCCGGGGCGAACAGCTCGGTCAGTGACGAACAGGCGGCCTCCTGCCAGGGTACCCGGCGCACGAAGTTGACGTAGGCGTCCACCGCAAAGCGAACCCCCGGCAACACCTGCTTCTGCGACCAGAGGGTCTCGCGGCTGACGCCGACGGCCTCGCCCAGTGCCAGCCAGGCCTCGATGCCGCCAACTTCGCCGGGTGCGCCGTCGTGGTCGATAATGCGTTGCACCCACTCCCGGCGCACATCCGGGTCGGGGCAGTTGGCCAGCAGATTGGCGTCCTTGATCGGAATGCTGATCTGGTAATAAAACCGGTTGATCACCCAGCCCTGGATCTGCTCCCGGGTGCATTCACCAGCATGCATCATCTGGTGAAACGGATGATGGATGTGATAACGCGCACCCTTGGCGCGCAGCCGACGTTCGAATTCATCCTTTGGCCAGGGCTCGCTCATAACTCGATATCCAACCCGTCATACGCCACCTCGACACCGGCGGCTTCCACCTCGGCCCGCTCCGGGGAATCCGGATCGAGGATGGGGTTGGTGTTGTTGATGTGGATCAGCACCCGGCGCTTGTCCGGATAGTCCCCGAGCAGCTCCAGCATGCCGCCGGGGCCGGACTGGCGCAGATGTCCCATCGCCGACGCCGGTTTGGTGCCCACGCTCATGCGCACCATCTCGTCCTCGTAGAAGAATGAACCGTCCACCAGCATGCAGTCGGCCGCGGCCATGGCATCGGCAACGCCGGGGCCGGTCTTGCCCAGGCCCGGGGCGTAGAACAGCTTGCCACCGGTGCGTTCATCGGTGATCAGCAGGCCGATGTTGTCACCCCGGTTCGGGTCCGGATCATTGCGATGCGGCGAATACGGGGGCGCGGCCGATTCCAGCTGGATCGCACGGAACGCCAGCCCGGGCGCCTGGGGAATCCGGAATTCGGGCTGCTGCAGGGAAATCTCGTTCCAGTTCACCGTGCAGTAGTGTTCCAGCAGCTTGAACAGCGGCAGCCCGGTGGACAGATCCTCGCGCACCGGCTCAGTGGACCAGACGTTGAGCGGCGCGCCCTCGCGCAACACCAGCAGCCCGGCGGTGTGGTCGATCTGGCTGTCGATCAGCACGATGGCGGCGATGCCGGTCTCGCGCGTGCCCGGCGCCGGTCGCAGGCCGGGAAAACCGATGACCTGCTGGCGCACATCCGGGGAAACGTTGATCAGCACCCAGCGCTCGCCATCCGCGCTGACCGTGATCGACGACTGGGTGCGCGCCTGCGCCCGCGTCGTGCCCTCGTGTAGTCGCTGATTGTTGCCGCTGTTGCAGTTCCACTGCGGGAATCCGCCACCCGCCGCCGAACCCAGAACATGAACTCGCACCAGAGCCTTCCTTGTCTTGTTGAATCGATAACCGCGCCTCGCGGCGGCTATGCCGCAGCACGGACCATGCCACTGGTCGCATCTCGCGCAAAACCGCCGGATAGCGGGCTTCAACCCTCACCGGACACCGGCAGACGGCGGTTCGGTGGCGCGTCTGCTGGCCACTAGTGGCCAGGCCACCTGCCGCGGATTCAGCGCCCGGAGGACAGCGCGATGTCGTGTTTCTTCATTTTCCGGTAGAGGGTATTGCGGCTCATGGCCAGCTGGCGCGCGGTGTTGGTGATGTTCCAGCGGTTCTGTTGCAGCGCCCGCATCACCGCGTCGCGCTCGGCACATTCCAGCGGATTGGCCGCTGCAGCCGGGGGCTGCCCGTTATCGTCCGCCGCGACACGCCCGGCCGATGCCGGCAACTCCAGCCCGGAAATCTCGCTGATATCGCCCGGCAGGTCGGCCAACCGGATCACGCCCCCGTCGCACAGGGCGACGGCGGTGCGCAGTACGTTGCGCATCTCGCGGATATTACCCGGCCAGTGATAGGCCATCAGCGCGCCGACGGCCGATTCCTCCATTTCCACCGCGTCCTCCCCCGCCTCGTCGGCCAGGATCGCACGCAGCAGCGCATCCCGGTCGGCACGTTCGCGCACCGGCGGCAGCGTCAGGGTGATGCCGTTGAGCCGGTAGTAGAGATCCTCGCGGAAGCGGCCATCGGCCAGCATCGTCTTGAGCGGAGCGTGGGTGGCCGAAATCAGGTTGAGGTCCACCGGCACCGCCACCTCGCTGCCCAGCGGCACCACTTCGCGTTCTTCCAGCACCCGGAGCAGGCGCGTCTGCAGCTCGACCGGCATGTCGCCGATCTCGTCCAGGAACAGGGTGCCGCCGGACGACTGCAGGATCTTGCCGCGCATGCCGTCGCGGCGCGCGCCGGTGAACGCCCCGGCCTTGTAACCGAACAGCTCGGACTCGATAAGAGATTCGGGAATCGCCGCGCAGTTGACCGCCACGAACGGCTGCTCGGCGCGGGCGCCCGCCTCGTGAACCGCCCGGGCGAAGGCTTCCTTGCCGGTGCCGGTCTCGCCGTGGATCATCAGCTGCACGCCCTTGTCGACCACGCGCCGGGCGCAGCGCACGTTGAACGCCATGCGCGGGTCCTGTCCCTGCAGGTCATCCAGGGTCGGGCGGACAGTCTCGCGCCGGTCGCCCCGGGCACTCAGCCGCGAACCGCGCCCGGTGGCGGCATTGCTGCGGCCGCCCGCGGTCAGCCGTCCCGGTGCCCGCACGCAGGCAAAGTAGCGGCGGCCGCGGCGCACCTCGCGGATTGGCCAGACGGTGAGATTGCCTTCCGACACCCGCTGGGCCAGCAGACTGGGGGTGACATCGAAGAACTGGCTGATTTCCTTGCCTACCAGGGCATCCCGGTCGTCGTAACCGAGCTGCATGGCGGCGCTGTCGTCGGCGGCCACCACCCGGCCCTCGCCGTTGACCGCCAGCATGCCGTCATGCACCAGGTTGACGAACTCGGGCCGGCCGTGAAAGCGCAACACGGTCTCGTCCCGGTAGGTGTTGAGGAATACGCATTTCTCGATCAGCCGGGCGGACATCGACACCAACGCGACCGTGTGCATCTGGCTGGCACGGCTGTCCTCGCACTGCACCGACGAGGCATCGAGCACGCCCAGCAGCTCGCCGGCCGGCGCGTGAATGGGCGCGGCCGAACACGAGAGGCTGGTATGACGGGTGGCGAAATGATCATTGCAGTGGACGGTCACCGCTCGCCGTTCGATCAGCGCGGTGCCGATGCCGTTGGTGCCCTGGCGGCTTTCGCTCCAGTCGGCCCCATCCCACAGACCGGCCTGGCGAAAGTTCGACTCCAGTGCCGCCTCGGCCTGATGACAGAGAATCACGCCCTCGGCGTTGGTGAGCAGCAGCGCGTAGCCCGACCCGGCAATCTGCGCGGCGAGGTTCTCCATCTCGGCCCGGGCGATGTCGATCACCTCGCCGATGTGGTCGCGGTGCTCGGCCAGTTCGCGATGCGTGAGCACATCCACGGCGATCCGGGCCGGGTCCAGCCCGTAATCCTCGAGGCAACGCTTCCAGGAGCCGCCGATCAGCTGCCCCGGCGGGGCGTCGTCGGCAACGCTGCCGCCGCGGGCAACGGACATGATGGTGGACTCGTGGCGGTCCATGATGGCGGTCTCCTCCCGACGGGCCCGCTGGCGGGCCGCGGCTTGTGTTCATCGCCTGCCTTGACGGCAGATCTTGCTGTCACCGTTATTACGCACCCGGTGGTCGCATCACTGCAACCACCTGTGTGTATTATGCCTCACCTGTCCCGATATGCTGACGGCCAGGCGCCGGGCTGTCCCGCCTCGTCCACAACCGCGCCCGCGATGCCCCATAAGTGGAACACTCGCGGGCAGACTGCGGTCGGAGGAAGGGGGTTGCGGGTGCGTTGTCGCGTGGTCCGGATTTTGCTATACCTAGCGGACGGTCACACGCCAGCAGCGGCGGAAGATCGCTGCAAGCGAGAAGACGGCCGCGTGCCGTACGTCACGTTCGAATAATCAAGGAGGAGTATCCCTTATGTGTGCAGTAGCTGCTTCGGAAGTCGCGCTTGAACCAAGCGTGAAGGATTTCATCGCCTCGCCGCGCAACATGCTCATCGGCGGCCAGTGGGTCGCCGCCGAGTCCGGCGAGACCTTCGAGGTCTACAACCCGTCCACCGATGAAGTCATCGCCCACGTCCAGTCCGCCGGCAAGGCCGACGTGGACAAGGCGGTCAAGGCCGCCCGCAAGGCGTTCGAGGACGGCCCCTGGGGCAAGATGGCGCCGGCCGAGCGTCAGCGCATCGTCTGGAAGATCGGCGACCTGATCATGGAACACCAGGAGGAGCTGGCGCAGCTCGAGTCCCTGGATAACGGCAAGCCGATCACCATCGCCCGCGCCGCGGACGTGCCGCTGTCGGCCGAAATGTTCCAGTACATGGCCGGCTGGGCCACCAAGCTCAACGGCGAGACCATCTCCCCGACCATCCCCTACGCCCCGGGCGCCGAGTGGCACAGCTACCTCAAGCGCGAACCGATCGGCGTCTGCGGCCAGATCATTCCGTGGAACTTCCCGCTGCTGATGGCAGCCTGGAAGCTGGCCCCGGCGCTGGCCACCGGCAACACCATCGTGATGAAGCTGGCCGAGGAAACCCCGCTGTCGGTGCTCAAGCTGGCCGAGCTGATGCAGGAAGCCGGGGTGCCGGACGGCGCCGTCAACATCCTGACCGGCTTCGGCGAGACCGCCGGCGCACCGCTGGCCGCCCACCCGGACGTGGACAAGATCGCCTTCACCGGCTCCACCGAGGTCGGCCGCCTGATCGTCGAGGCTGCCGCCAACGACCTCAAGAAGGTATCGCTGGAGCTGGGCGGCAAGAGCCCCAACATCATTCTGAATGACGCCGATATCGACAAGGCCATCGAGGGGGCGGCGCATGCCATCTTCTTCAACCATGGCCAGTGCTGTGCCGCCGGCTCGCGCCTGTTCGTGCAGGAAGGCATCTACGACCAGGTGGTCGAGGGCATCTCCAACATCGCCCGCAACATCAAGCTGGGTCCGGGCATGAGCACCGAGACCCAGATGGGTCCGCTGGTGTCGCGCACCCAGCTGGAGCGCGTCACCGGTTTCCTCGATTCCGGCAAGACCCAGGGCGCCACCGCGGCGGCCGGCGGCAGCCGGGGCGAGGGCGCGGGCTACTTCGTCGAGCCCACCGTGCTCACCGATGTCAAGGACGACATGAAGGTCTATCAGGAAGAGATCTTCGGCCCGGTGGTCACCGCCACCCCGTTCAAGGAAGCGGACGACGACCTCATCCGGCGGGCCAATGACACCGTCTATGGCCTGGCCTCCGGCGTGTGGACGCAGGACATCAGCAAAGCCCACAAGATGGCCTCGCGCCTGCGTGCGGGCACCGTGTGGGTGAACTGCTACAACGTGTTCGATGCGGCGCTGCCGTTCGGTGGTTACAAGCAGTCCGGCTGGGGCCGCGAGATGGGCGCCCAGGTGCTCAACAACTACCTGGAGACGAAGACGGTCACCGTCGGCCTCTGAGGCTGATACCGTCGCTTTCGCCCGGCGCGACCCGCCGGGCGGCGAGGCCGGTCACCGCGTGGTGGCCGGCCTTTTTCGTGTGCGGCGGTATCGTCAGTCGGCGCTGGCGTCAGGCAGCCGTGGCCAGAATCAGGCGCACGATCAGTACCAGCGCCAGAATGAAGGCCACCGTGGCCACCAGGCCGATCAGGATGAAATGGATCGGCCGGCCGCGGGTGAAATCCCGCTCCCGGTTGGCGCTGCTCTGCACCCCGAAGAAGGCGGCAAGCACGCTCACCACGGTCTGGCCGAGGCTGGGCGGGCGGTCCTCCCGCGAGTCGTCCCGATGTCTGTCGTCGCTCACAACCCCTCCGCAAGCATTTTCCGCGTCTCGTCCAGATCGGTATTGGTACGCGCGATCACGTCACCGGCAAGAAACTTCTCGATGCGGCCGCCGATCAGCGGCACCGGGGCGTGGATGTCATAGGTCAGATCCAGCCGGCTGCCGTTGTCCGCTTCGGCCAGCGCCAGCGCCACACCCACCTTGACCGGTGCGGCCTGCAACACCACGTCGAGCTGACCCTGGCGGGTGGAACGCTGCCAGCGGTCGGTCTGGGTAATACCGATGCGGGGCCCCACCAGTTTCTTGAGAAAACCGGGCAGCGGCGTGTTCTGGGGCACCTTCTGGAATACGGTGATGGTGAAGTGGTCGCCATCGTCCTGACAGTCGAGAACCCGGATATCGGTGGCGCCCAGGCGTTCGTACTTCTGAACGAAGTAGTCGCGGGTGGTGAACAGGCCAAGCACCTGCTCGGCGCTGTGATCCAGATACTGGGTTTCTGACGTCTGCATGGCCCCTCCTGAGCGGCGCGAATCCTAGCAGATTCCACCCCCGGGCGGCAGCTACGACAGGCGCGAGAGGTAATCCTTCAGCAGTGGCCGGCCCTGGATGTGGCTGCGCAACACGGCCAGCAGCACGAACACGCCGCCCAGCCGGCGATGCAGGAACACGATCTCGCGCGGCGGCACGCGGAACCACCGCGAGATGGCGGCGCGGGAGATCGCCGTGGAGGTGCGGCGCGGCAGGTCGGAATCGCCCCAACGGTAGGCGCCCGATTCGGTCAACAGCCGCACCGGCGCGTCATCGGAGAACGGCTCGATCATCAGCATGCCGACCTCGACGAAGGCGTCGTACACATGTTGCGGGGAATCGGGACGCAACAGCCCGATACCCACCGCCCCGCGAACCAGCCTTTCCGGCTGGTCATCAAAGGCACCACGCACGATGTCGAAGTAGCTCTGCAGGAATGTGGGTTCGAATTCGCGGACCGCACCGAAATCCAGCAGGACGATGCGGTCGTCACCGCTCTCATCCAGACGGATGCGGTAGTTGCCGAAATGCGGATCGGTCTGCACCCGGCCCCACTCGAAGAACTCCCCGAAGAACAGCGCCAGCGCATTGCGACCGAGCCGGTCACGCCGTTCCTGCGCCAGTTCCTGGACAGCCAGCGACCGCACGTGCTCGCCGGCCTCGAACGAGGTCACCAGCACCGTGTCGGTGGAATACTCGTCGAACACCTCCGGCACCACGTAGCGGTCATCGTCGGCCAGCCGCTGCGCGTATTCCTTCGTCATGCGGGCTTCGTGCATGTAATCCACCTCGCGGTAGATCATCTCCTGCACTTCGTGCATCACCGCCGACAGTTCCACCCCCCGCGGTACCAGCCGCGCCAGCCGGACGATGCGGGTGAGCGTGGCAATGTCGCTGCCAATGGCCTCGGCCAGACCGGGATACTGGATCTTGACGCACAGTTCGCGGCCGTCGGCTCGCCGGGTGGCGCGATGCACCTGCCCCAGGGACGCCGCCGCCAGCGGTTCCGGGTCGATATCCAGCTCGGCCAGACGTTTCTCGCCCAGGCGCCGGACCAGCACCGGCTGCAGGTCGGACCAGGCTACCGGCGGGCTGTCGTCCTGCAGCGACTGCAGCACATCGATAGCTTCCGGCGGCATGAAGTACTGGCCGTAGACGGACAGCATCTGCCCCACCTTCATCACGCTGCCCTTGAGCCGGCCCAGTTCGTCGGCCAGAAACTCGGCCTGCTCGCGGTAGAACTCGCGGTCAGAGGCCTCGCGCCCTTCCTTGTCGCGAAAGAAGTTGCGCACCGTATGTCCGGCCATCTGGGTGCCGGCAATCATGCCCATGCGGGCCAGCGCCAGATTGCGGTCGAAAGAACCGGTCTTGAGCTTCAGGGGACGCTTGCGGTCGCGGGCCATGCGCCGCTCCAGTCGGTCAGGAAAACCGTGACTTTATCACCGGTTCGGCTCGATCCCGTCCCGGGCCTCCAGCAACGCCACCCGCCGGCGCAGGCGCTGCAGCTCGTCGATGAGTTCCATGGCCAGTCCGGCGCCGGCCCGGTTCACGCCGAGATCCCGCTGCAGGCGACGCACGATCTGCACCCGGCGCACGGCGACCGCGGTGAACAGCGGCCCGCGCCGGCTGCGGCCGACCGGTTCCACGATCCCCTCGTCCATCAGATCGATCACCAACTCCGCAGACACGCCGCAAACCAGGCAAAGCTCGCGCAGTTCCAGGGTGTCCAGCGGCTCGGCCGCAAATGCTCTCGCTGCCATGTCAGTCCTCCTGCCCCGCACGCGGGTTGAACGGCACCTCATCGGCGAGGCGCTGGAAGGCCGCGCGGGCGGCTTCAGTGTCGGCGGGCGGATTCACGATGCGCAACGTAACGTACTGATCACCCGGCCGTTTGCCCCCCAGGCCGCGCCCCTTCAGCCGCAGCCGCTTGCCGGACTGGGCGCCGGCCGGCACCTTGAGGTCGACCCTGCCATCCAGCGTCGGTACCTGGACGGTCGTCCCGAGCGCGGCCTCCCAGGGCGCGACCGGCAGGGTGACGTGGATATCCCGGCCCTCGAGGGTGAAACGCGGATCCGCCTCGACCTCGACTTCCAGAATCATGTCGCCGCTGGGCCCGCCACCGGCACCGGTACCACCCTGTCCGCGCAGCCGGATGTGCTGACCGTCGGTGACCCCGGCCGGAATGCGCACGTTGAGAGTGCGCGACCGCAGCTGACCGCGGGCATCGGGCTCGGACAGGCTCAGCTTGCGCACTCCGCCGCGGTGCGCGGTGTCCAGATCGATGCGGATGGCGGCACGCTGATCCGCGCCACGCATGGAAAAGCCACGGCCACCGCCGGCGCGGCCACCGAACAGCGTGTCGAAGAAGTCCGAGAAGCCGGAGGGATCCGAGGCCGTGAACCCCCCGCCACCAAAGCCGAACCCCTGCTCGAAGCCCGGCGGCGGCTGCCAGTCTCCGCCGGGCCTGCCGCCCTGCGGCTGACGCCGTACCTGATCGAAGGCGGCCCGCTTCTCGGGATCCTTCAACACCTCGTAGGCCTCGCTGACATCCTTGAACCGGGTTTCCGCGTCTGCCTCCTCGCTGACATCCGGGTGATACTTGCGGGCCAGTTTGCGGTAGGCGCGGCGGATCTCGTCATCGCCGGCCTCCGGGCTTACGCCGAGGATGTCGTAGTAGTTCTTGAATTCCATGCCATGAATCTTGGCATAAGCAGTCGGGATTCAAGCGCTCAGGCCGATGTTTGCCCGGCAAACCAGCGCCGGGCGGCGGCCGGACCGTTACTGATCACGGCCGTGGCATCAAGATCGCACGCCCGGCGGAACTGTGCCGGCGTATCGCAGGTATAGACGTAGACCGGCCGTTCCAGCGCCGCGAGCCGCGCACGCTGCGCCGCCCCGAAGCGATCGACTGCCACACAAAGGGCCGACAGACCCGCACGCTGCTGCGCCGCCCGGGTCAGCAAGCCGACCCGCTGGACATTGCGGACCAGCGCCAGCGTGGGCACCAGCGCATGAACCGCCTCCAGCGCAGCCTCATGGAACGACAGGATCGACACCTGATCGATCAGGCCAGCGGCCCGAACGGCCTCCGCCGTGCGCTCCGCCAGTTCGCGGTGCCGATCCCGCCCCCGGCGACCCTCGGCGTGCTTGATCTCGAGATACAGATGTGTTCGCCCGCCCCAGCCGGCGAGAACATCGGTCAGGCGCAGCATCCGATGCGGTGTGGCCTGCCCGGCGAACCAGCGGCCCACGTCTAGCCCCGCGAGGTCGCTCCAGTCGTGATCACGGATGCGGGCACGGCGCAGGCCCAGCCGGGCCAGGGTGGCATCGTGGAACACCACCACCTCGCCATCGCGCGAAAGCTGCAGGTCCAGTTCGATCCCGTCCGCCCCCTCCACCAGCGCCGCGTCGAATGCCGCCGCGGTGTTTTCCGGCTCGGCGTGGGAGGCACCACGATGGGCAATGATGCGCATCAGCGCATGCGCTGGCGCAGCGCCGCCGGCCGGAAATCACCGGGCTGATAGCGGCCGGTGTTGTAGAACACGCCCGGGGCCTCGTTGGTCAGGCGGGTGGCAAAGTAGCGCCCGTCCTTGAGGTCGAAGATGAACACTGGCCCGGTGTAGGTGAGCTGCAGATCGTAGTACTGCACCGCGTGGCCCTCCTGAAAGCGCCACAGATTGCCGGCCTTGTCGTAGTTGTCGACCATCAGGATCGACCAGGAATCCTCGTCGATGTAGAAGATGCGGGTGCCGAATTCGTGGTTTTCGCCGCCGCGCTCGGTGGCTTCCACCACCCAAACGCGGTGGCGCTCGTAGCGCATCTCGCCGGGGTCGGGATGGCCCGGCTGCAGCAGCGACTGATAGCTCAGGTCAGGGTCCTGCAGGCGATAGCCGTTGTAGGGCACGATCATTTCCTTGCGCCCCACCAGCCGCCAGACGTAACGGTCGAACGACCCGTTGTACATGTCGATCTGATCCAGATACATCAGCCCGTCGGTGGACGGCCGGGGGTTGTCGTAACCGATCGGGGGCACCCGGAACAGGCGCATGGCCCCCGGTACCGATGCCCAGATGCGACGCTCCCCGCGACGCTTGTTCATGGTCTCATGCACCAGCACCGACCCCTTGCGCCGGCCGTTGTCGTCCAGCGACATCAGATAGTAGGCGATGATGTTCTCGCCGATGCCGGCGGGCGCCGACAGGTTGCCGTAGCCGAACAGCACCTCCTCCACCCGGCGCTGCACATTGGCAATGCCGTCGTCGCGCACCACCGCCTCGTCGGAGCGCACCCAGATATCGTTGCTGCGGAATCGCAGCCGGTGGTTCCAGAGCACCTCCACCCCGGTTTCGGGTTCCCGGAAGGGAAAGCCCAGCCGCGCGCCCACCAGCGAATCCGGGTCCTCGAGGCGGGCCCGGCGCTGGTTGGCGAGCGTGGCCCGGTAGATGGCCTCCGGGTAGGCGGCGGTACGGTGGGTGGGGTAGACCGGCATGCGGTAGTCGGGATAGCGCTCGAACAGCGCTCGGTGGCCGGCGGATAGCAGGTCCCGGTACTGATCCAGATTGTCGCGGGTGATCACGAACTCGGGCGTTTCTTCAGCGAACGGATCCACCACGCGCCCGCCGGATTCATAGCCCGGGGGCGCCCGGTCCGGCGTCAGCCCGCCACGCCAGGTCGGGATGCTGCCGTCGGCGTTGCCGGCCCGCACGGCACCCACCGGGGTAAGTTCGTCGCCAGTGTCCGGCACACCCGCAGGCATGGGCGCGGCGCCCGTATCGTCGGGGCCGTCTGTCGCCGCCACGTCGCTGTCTGCCTCGCCCTCGCCGGAAGTAGTCGTGGGCGACGATGCCTTCCCGGCACCGGCCAGCCCCTGCATCGCCAGCGGCTCGAGCCCGGGCGGACGGGCATCGAGAAATTCCACCCACTGCCCGGCCAGGTCTGCGACGGCGTCGTAGCGGCGCGCTGATTCAAAGGCGCCGCGGGCCAGGTCGGCCTTCGACTGCTGATAGTAGGCCAGCCCCTGCGACAGCAACAGCGAGCCGGTATCCGCGCCGATGTCCCCTGCCGCCCGGGCGCGCTCGAACGCCTCGGTGGCCGCCGGCCAGTTCGCCAGATCCATCTGCAGCTGACCCAGCTGGGCGTACAGCTGCGGGTCGCCGGTGGCCTCGGCCGCACGCCGCAGCGGATCGATGGCACGGGCGAATTCCTCGGCCCGGGTCCAGGCCGACGCCAGCAGGCGCCAGTTGGCGGCACTGGTCGGGATCCGGCCGGATGCCATCCAGTCCGATAACCGCGTAGCGGCATCGTAGGGTGCGCCGCTTTCCAGATAGGCCCGCACCAGCTGCAGGCGTTCCGAAGCGGTATCGAGCATGCCGCGGCGCTGGGCGATCTCCAGCGCGGAGACCGCCTCGGCATCGGCCCCGCGCCGCGTGTTGACCGCCGCCAGTTGCAGCCAGTAGGCCTTGTTGTCCGGGGCCAGCTTCACCAGTTCATCCAGCGCCCCGGCGGCAGCATCGAAACGCCCCGCTTCCATGAACACCGCCAGCTGCAACCGGTACAGGCCTTCATCCCGGCTGCCCACCTGCGAGGCCCGCTCCAGTGGCGCGACCGCCTGATCCCACTGGCCCAGCTGGGCGTGGGCATTTCCCAGCGCCAGCCAGGCCTGCGCATCCACCGCGCCAGCGTCCGCTCCGCGGTCGATCAGCGGCTGCATGGTTTCCACCACCTCCCGGTACTGACCGGCCGCGGCCTGCAACTGGGCCAGGTTGGCGCGCATCTCGTCGGTGGCCGGCTGCGCCAGGGCTTCCAGCGCAATCGCGCGTTCCAGATAGCCGCGTGCCTTCGCCAGATCCCCCTCCTCGGCCGCCAGCCCGGCCAGATGCTGCAGCGTCAGGGCGCGACCGTAGTCGCTGCCGCCGCCCTGCTCGAGCTGTTGTTCCAGGTCCTCGCGGGTGGTCTTCTCAGCCTCTTCGGTCGGCACTTCCTGCACCTGAGAGCGGTACTGCTGGGCCGCCACGGGCAAGGCAATCATCGTCAGCACGGGCAGAAGAAAACCGGTAACCGCAGATTTACACAGATTCGCGCAGATGCATGATTTTTCGTAATAAGATCGAGCGTCTGGCGGGTTAGATTTTTCTTGATTCCCGTAGCCCGGGCCCAGTCCGGATTTGCAAATTGACTCCCACGCCCGCGGCAAATCGCCCGCGTAGAATCTGCGGCAATCTGCGTGAATCTGCGGCTTATTCCCGCGGATTCGACCTCGCATTGAATACAAGGGATTCATCACCGCCAGTTCATCTTGCAGTCTTCGAGCTTGAACTCGAACTTCCAGGTCACCCGATAGGCCTTGTCCTCGTCGCTGGCCTCGTACAGCCAGTACTGCAGGCTTTCCACCATGGCCTTCTCGAACACGCCGCGGGGGTCGGCGTCCACCACCTTGATATTGGTGACCTTGCCACGTGGGGTAACGTTGAACTCCGCGATCGCCCAGCCCTCGATGCCCTGACGACAGGCGCTCTCAGGAATCTGCGGCCGGGCGGTGGACAGCGGCACCAGATCACGCCCGCCGCTGCCGGGGCCGGATCCACTCCCGCTGCCACCGCCCTCGCCGCCGCCGAAACCGCCGCCGCTGCCACCGGCGGCCATGCCGCCGAAGGACGCCCCCATGCCGGTCTTGCTAGACAACTCGGGTTTGAAATCCATCTGCGGCAGCACGGTGTTGGCGTCGGTCTTAGGTGCCGGAATGGGAATGCCGCTGGGCCGCGACAGGCCGGGCACCGGCGGCGGCTCGGGCGGCGCGCTGGAACCACCGCCCCCGGCCGCCTGTTCGGCCTGTGGTTCGGGCGGCTCGGTCATGCGGGTGACGCGGATTTCCGCCTGCTCCGGACGCGCTTCCTGGTCGCCTTCCGGCGGAGCCACCAGCCACTGCATCACCCAGAACAACCCGAGGCTCACGAGCAGTGCCGACAGCAGGGCCAGCGGGAAGCGCATCGCCGTGCTACTCGGGATCGGCGGCGATCGCCATGTCATCCACGCCGGCCAGCCGCACCTGATCCATGACCCGCACCAGCAGGCCGCTCGGGGCCTTTTCATCGGCCTGGATGATCACCGCCGAATCCGGATTCTCGGCACGCAGCCGCTCCACGTTGGCCCGCACCGCGCGGACATCCACCGAACGCTTGTCGATCCAGACCTCGCCGGCCGGGTTTATGCCGATCAGGATGTTGTTGGCGTCGCGGCTCTCGGCGGTCTGGGCCGTGGGCTGGTCCACGGTGATGCCGGACGGCTTGATGAATGAGGTGGTGACGATGAAGAAGATCAGCATGATGAACACGATATCGAGCATCGGTGTCATGTTGATCTCGTTGTCGTCCTCCTCGGCGAGGTTCAGCCGTCTACGCCTTGCCATGACCGCCTCCCCCCCCGCGGATATCCAGCCGATCGGCCAGCCGCCGCGTCTCGCGCGCCGCGCGCTGCGGGAAGCGGGTTCCGAAGTACAGGCCCGACAGCGCCACCACCATGCCGGCCATGGTGGGAATGGTGGCCTGCGACACCCCCGAGGCCATGGCCCGCGCGTCCGACGTCCCCTTCAGCGCCATTACGTCGAATACCTGGATCATCCCGGTCACGGTGCCCAGCAACCCGAGCAGCGGACACAGGGCGATCAGGTTGCGGATGGCCGGCAAGCCGGCCCGTAGTTGCGCGTTGGCGCGAGACACGATCAGACGGCGAATGGCCCGCGCCCGCCAGGAGCTGTGGTCGGAGCGTGCCCGCCATTCTTCCTGCCAGCGGCACACTCGCCGGGGAAACACGAAGCGATAGAACCACAGCCGCTCCAGGATCAGCGTCCACAGCAGCACCGTCACGAACAGGATCGCCCAGAGGATGTCGCCGCCGGTATCGATGAACCGGCCGAACCAGTCCGGCGCCAGCGCGGCGATAACGCCCCACTCAGGCACGACGGCTCCCGGCGCGGCTTTCCAGGTAACGGGCCAGCAACCCGGCGCTCTGCTCTTCCAGAATCTGGATCAGGCCGCGACTGCGCGAGGCCAGCAGACTGTGGGCAAATAGCAACGGAATGGCCACCACCAGCCCCAGCACGGTGGTCACCAGAGCCTGGGAAATGCCGCCGGCCATCAGCTTGGGATCCCCGGTTCCGAACAGGGTGATCGCCTGGAAGGTGGCGATCATGCCCACCACCGTCCCGAGCAGGCCCAGCAGCGGCGCCACCGCAGCCAGCAGCTTGATCAGCGGCTGCGTGCGCTGCAGCCGGGGGGCCTCGCGGATCACCGCCTCGTCGAGGCTCAGCTCCAGCCCCTCCGGATCATCGGCGTCGGCATCGCGGGCTGCCTGCAGAATGCGCCCGAGCGGATTGTCGGAACGGGGTTCGCCCAGATTCTTCAATTGCCCGCGCACGCGCCGGCCGGTCCCCAGCAGGCGCAGGAACTGCCAGGCCGCCAGCAGCACACCGAACACGCCCAGCCCGATGATCACGTAGCCGACGCCGCCCCCCTGATGAACGCGCGCCAGCAGATCGGGACGCTGACCCAGCAACGCCAGGATATTGCCCCGCGTGGGGTCGATGGCCATGGGCACGAGGCCGCTCTCCGCGGCTTCCAGGTCCGCCGCCATCGAACGGGCACCGCCACCCGGCTGGCGCCCCAATCGTTTCAGCCCGGTGCCGGGCAGATACTCCAGGTAGTCCCCGTTTGCGACCGCTGCGAATGGGCCCACGCGGGTCACATCTTCCCTGGCGGTGCTGCCGTCGGGCGCCACCACGGGAGCCTCGAAGGTGGTGACCTGCCCACTGGCGGTCATTTCCTGTTGCAGCAGGAACCACAGTTGCTGCAACTCCTCTGCACTGGGCACGCTGTCGCTGGCAGCCAGCGCCGAGAGCTGCGACTCGCGATCGGGATACTGGGCCGTGATCAGCGAATCCGATGCCACTGCCTGCAGGTCACCGGCGGCCTGGCGCACCACCGCGACCATCTGGTTGAGATCACCGGCCTTGTCTTCGAGCTCGGCCTGCAACGCCGTGATTTCCTGCTGCAGGCTGTCGTAGCGGCTGCGCAGTTCGCCGGTGCGGTTCTCGATCGGCGCCAGTTCGGCCCGCGCCTCGGCCAGCAGTTGCTGCTGTTCCTGCTTGTTCTGCAGGAAGCGCTGCTCGCGTTCACGATTGATACTGTTGCTGGCCTGCTGCGCTTCTTCCACCTCGCGCAGCAGCGATTCCAGACTGGGCGCCGCCGATGCCACCCCCGTAAACAGGGCCATGATCAGCAAGGGAATCAGACGAGTCATGAGGCACTCCCCGATGGCTGTTCCCGGGCCGGCGCGGTATCCCAGTTAGCGGCGTCATCCGATGGGGCGTCATCCCCGTTTTCAGGCGCCTCGCCGTCGGGTTCGGCAGGCACCTCGGCCGGCTCCGGCGGGGCATCGGCATCCGGCAGCGCCGGCGTTTGGGGTGCTGACGGCGCCGGCACGGCGATCTCGATCAGCTGGGGCGCTGCCACATCCTTGGCCACGCGAATGCCTTCGCGAATCGGGCCACGGTAGCGATCGGGCAGCGGCTGCCAGGCACCGCTGTCGCGATCCCAGTAACCGACGCGGGCATCATCGGGGGTGAGATAGAACAGCATGGTCCGGCCCACCCGCAGGAATTCCACCAGCCTCGGGCTGCCGTCCATCTCGACCTCACCGCGGTACGTCCCCATGGTGCGGCCGTACTCGGCCTCCGTCTGATAAGCCTCCAACACCCGGCGGAACCGCTCGGCCACGTTGAGTTCGGGATTGGCCACCGCCTCGCGTAGCCCGGCCACGCGCTCGCGACGTTCGGCCAGCGAGAACGGCAGATCGGCCTCGACGAAACGCTCCAGGCCGTCGATCATGCGCAGCATCAGCGGCTCGACCTGCTCGCGCAGATCCCCGACCCGGTCGATGCGATTTTGGAGGGCCTGCTTGCGCCGTTCCTGTTCGGCCACGATCTTGTCCAGTTCGCGGTTGTAGACCTGCAGCTGCTGGGTGCGGGTCACCGCTTCGCGGTAGGCATCCAGCATCCGCCGGGTTTCCTCGGAAAGCCGGTCGATACGATCCTGGGAGGCGGCATCCGCCTGGTTGGTCTCGGTCACGGTGTCGCGGGCCTGCTCCACCGGGTCGGCAGCACCGGCCAGCATCGGCAGACAGCAGACAACCCACAGCCAGCGCCGTCGCTTGTCGGTCACGATGATTGCATCCTCCTTGCCCGCGGCTTGCACCGCGTTGGAACCGCCGGTTGGCCGCGGGTTCCCGCGTCGACCGGTCGGTTTCGGATCGATGATAACAGGGCGCTTTCCGGATTGTGCCGGGATCGATCCCGCCCTCAGGCAATCCGCCGGGTGGCTTCCGCCAGCCGCTGCGCCTGAATGCGGTTGAGATTACGGAACACCAGTGCCGCCGTGCGCGGATAGCGCCGCCGCAACTGTTCCAGATCATCAGCATCGAAGCGCAGCAGACGCACGTCGGTGATGGCATCGACATTGGCCGTACGCCGCTTGGCGAAATGCCCCACCTCGCCCAGCACGGCGCCGCGTCGCAGCCGCTGCAACTCCACCTGCTGATCCTCGCGCTCGACCCAGACGCGCAGTTCGCCGTCGATCACCACGAAGATGTCCCCGGCCTCGTCGCCCTCGGCAATCACCCGCTCGCCGGCCGGGCTCCGCTGGATCTCCGACAGCAACGCGAAGATGCGGGCCTGGCGCAGCTTGAGATCGGCAAACAGCGGAATCGACTCTTGCGGCGCGCGGCCCAGATCCAGCCGCAGCACGTCCCACAGGGTGACGATCTTGACTCCCGAGGCCAGCGCCGGCGTGAAAGTCACGTCTGTCAGCCAGGCCACGCCGATGGTGAAAGCCGCCAGCGCCCCGAACTGCACCTGGTTCTGCAGACCACTGGTGGTGAGCATCAGAAAGCCGGCAATCAGCGCCAGCGAGGTGTAGGTCACCGGCCGCAGCACTGCTCGCAGTGCGCCCACTGTGGCCCGGGATTCGCTGGCGAACCGCCGCGCGTCGTTGTTGAAGCGGGCCAGGTAATAGAGTGTGTCGTCCACCGCGATGCCCAGTACGATGCAGGCAATCAGGCTGGTGGTGGGGTTGAGCGTGACGCCGGAAAACCCCAGGGCACCGAAGTACAGCAACACGGGCAGCAGGTTGGGCGTTAGAGCCAGCGCCCCGGTGGAAAACGAGGTGAACAAGGCCGACAGCAGCAGGAACACCACCAGCAGCGCCGCACCGATGGTCACGATCTGACCGCTGGCGATATCGTCCACCGCGCTGCTGAGCAGCACCGGGGTGCCGGTCACCCTGCCCGAGAGCGGCTCGGGCATGCTCGTCAGCCGCTCGCGAATCCGCTCGACCAGCGCCCCGATCGCGCCGCTGTCACTGACCGTGGCCCGCACCTGCAACTGCGTGTGCCGCAACCCGGTATCGGCCAGATTCTCCAGCGTGTCCCCGCCACCGAACAGCAGCAGTTGCCTGGTGGCCGTGGCATTGTCGGGAATGACATGGGCCGCCTCGTCCCCTTCGTTGAGCGCGCGGTTGAGCGTGCGCACGTAATCCACCAGCGAGGTCACCGACCCGATCTCCGGCTGGTCGGCCAGCCATTGCTGCAACTCGGCCACCGCCGCGAGCAGGTCCGGGCGGGCGAAACTGCCCTGCGCGGGGGCGGTGAGCACCACCGACAACGGCGTCGCCCCGCCGAAATCCTGGCTGATGCGGGCGAAATCCTGCCGCACCGGCGCGGATTCGCCGAATCCGTTGACGTAATCCGTGCCCACGCGGATGCCGGACGCCCCCACCAGCCCCACCAGCATCAACAGCCCGCCGGCCACCAGGATCTGCCGCCGGTACCGGACGTTGAATGCGGCCAGCCAGCGGGACCCGAAACGCACCAGTCGTGCGCCGGGCGGCGCCCCGATGTTGTGACAGGCGAACAGCCGCAGCATGGCGGGCAGAAAGGTCAGTGACAGCAGCACCGAAAAACCCACCCCCAGGGCCGACAGCCAGGCGAACTCGCGAATCGCCGCCAAGGGCGAGAGCATCAGGGCCAGGAACCCGGCCCCGGTGGTGGCCCCGGTCAGCAGCAGCGGCATGGCCACGTCGGCCAGGGCAGCGGACGCCGGGTCATCCGCCCGGCGCACGCGGTAATAGGCGGACAGCAGGTGCAGCGTGTAGGCCAGCCCCACCGTGATCACCACCGGCGGCACGATGGCGGTGATCAGATTGAGGGTGCGCCCGGTCAGCGACATTACCGCCAGCACCCAGATCAAGGCAATGCCGATGGTGGTCAGGGGCAGCAACACGCCGCGGGCGCTGCGGAATGCCACCAGCAGGAACAGCGCCACCAGCAGCAGGATGCCGGGCACCAGCCGCATGAGTTCGCGCGTCAACGCCTCGACCGTGGCGGCCTTGATCGCGGGCGGGCCGGTCAGACGCACGCCCGCCGAGTCCCCGAACGCGTCAGCCACCGCCGAACGGATTCCGGCCACGGCCGCCGCCGCGCCGGGGGCCGCCTCGTAATCATCGGCCAGCGCCACCATCAGGGCGGTGGCCTGACCGTCGGCCCCCAGCAGGGTATTCGCGATCAGCGGGTTGGCCCGGGCCGCGGCCCGTAGCGCCTCACTGTCACCGGGGCTGGCGGCGCCCAGGTCGAGGGTGTCGCCGTCGGCCCGCATCAGCGGTGCCGAGGCCAGCGAGGTGACCGACTGCACGTACGGTAGGGCCGCCAGGGTGTCATCCAGCGTCGCCAGCGCGGTCAGCGTTGCCGGGGCGAATACATCATCCGGGTAGATCGCCACCACCACCGATTCCGACTGGCCGAATATCCGCTCGACCCGCGCCAGATAGGCCTGGGCTTCATCCCCGGCCGGCAGCAGCGTACCGATGGCCGGGTCGATGTCGATGGCAAACCGGCGTTCCGGCCAGTCCACCAGGCTGGCCGCGGCCAGCGCGGTGATGGCGACCACAGCAGCCACCACCCAGCCGGCATGGCGGCTGATACGCGCCGACAGCGTGGCAATCACCGGCGACCGGACCCCGATTCAGCCGGCATCGCGGCGGCGGGCTGCATCCGGGTCATAGACACCGAGATAGAAGGTGCGGGAATTGAACACCCCGTCGGAGACGTCCTCGTCGTATTCGACGGAGGTTACCTCCAGCTGGGTCTCGGTCCCGTCCTGCCGATCCGTCATGGTCGACCGGGTGGCCAGCCAACGCTGCCCCACCTGACGCAGCGAGGATGGGTCCGCGGTATAGCGCTTGGTCAGTTCCGCGCCGCGCTCGAAGAAATCCACCCGCAGGGTCACGCAGGTCTCCCGGTCCACCCGGAATACCAGCCGCTCATACGCGCTTTCGTCACCGGCCGGCGGCGTCAGGGCCACGATGTCGACAATGCGGCCCTCGATCTCGCCGACCCCCTCGCCCACCAGCGTGCCGCCCTCGGAAATGCTGCGCAGCTGCTTCATGTCCTCGTAGCTGAAATCCGTGCCCAGCAGGCTCTCGGTGGCGGTCTTGCCGCTGACCCGACGCACCTTCTGGATCGACGGCAGATACAGGAACAGGCGATCCGATTCCGGCGTGTCCACCATCAGATAGCTCACGCCGGACAGGTCAATGGGTGCCCGTACCACCAGATTGGCCCGGTTCTCCTTTTCGAAGCGCTTGACGAAGAAGGTGGCCTCGATCTGCCGGCGGTTGCCGGCCCGGTCGGTGCTGTCCAGGGTCAGGTCCTGGACCATGGTCCTGTCAGGCAGATTGGCCCGGCTGCAGGCACGCACCGCCTCCGGATCGGGGGCCGCCGGCGAGCTGGTCGATACGCCGGCGGCAAGCCCGGCGAGCAGCAATGAAACAAGTCTCGTCATCTGGATCATGCCTCCTGAAGAAGATCATCGGCAGTCCGTCGCCGGGCGGCGGCCGCCCGCACCGGCGCGCCGCTGTCCTGCCAGCGCTGTGCCGCGGTCTGCCACCACTGGCGCGCCGCCGTACCATCACCGGCCCGGGCACTGCAGTCGCCACGCAGCAGCGCCAGCTCGGCCGCGAACAGCCGCGCGTCGGTTTGTTCGATACCCGCAGAGACCTGATCGAGCAGTGCCGGCACCAGCGCATCGTCGCCGGCGCCGAGACTGAGCTCGGCCACCACCAGCCGGGCCCGCAGCGCCCAGACCGCGCTGCCGGCCCGCTCGGCCACTTCGAGCGCTGTCCGGGCGTCCTCCAGACCGGCTCGCGGGTCGCCGGCACGGTAACGCGCCTGGGCCAGCAGGCTCAGATGCAGACTGAGGAACTGGTGCGCCGGCGCGCCGGCTTTCACCAGGTCCCGGCCATTATCCAGGATGCGTACCGCCGCCTGCCATTCCCCGGCCAGCATGTGAGCCATGGCCAGGGCCCGTTGCGCCACTTCCCGGAAGGTGCCACTGCCGGATTCCTCGGCCCAGGCCACCGCCCGCGCGGCCTGCTCGCGGCTGTCCCCGGACTCGCCCCGCAGGAACGCCACCTCCACCTGGTTGGCCACCAGCCAGCTGATGCGCCGCCCGTCAGCCTCCAGCAGTTCGCCACAGGCCTCGAGATCCAGTGCCGCCCGGTCCAGCTGGCCGCGATAGGCACGCTGGATCGCCAGCAGCGCCCGCGAGGCGGCGTTATCAAGCGTGATCGGCCCGTCGATCCAGTCGGCGTCCCCCGCATCGCTGAGCAGCGACTCGGCCTCGGCCAGCTCACCGGCGGCAAAGCAGGCCATCAGTACCGGAATGCGGAAGCGGCCCAGCAGACCGGTATCGCCGCCGGCCAGCGCCACCCCCTCCCGGGCCGCCGCCAGCGCGGTGCGCGCATCACCGTGGACCAACAGGCGCGAGGCGTTGGAGATGGCCAGTTCCGCGCGGGCCGAACCATCGCCCAGCCGCAGGCCGCGCTCGTAGGCCTGCGCCGCTTCGTCAGCGGGCACCGGCAGCAGCGAGGCTACCCGCAGAATGCCGCTGCTGGCCGCTACCGCCACCTCCCGGGCGAGCGGTGTTGCCGGGTCTTCCCCGACCAGCGTCAGCGCCTTGCGGAAGGCCTGCAGGGCGGCGTCCACATCGCGCTGGGCCACCCAGATCGCCACGCCCAGCTGCCAGCGCGCGGCTTCGACCGGCACCCCGGCCAGTTCCCAGTGATGGGCGATCAGGCTGGCCCGCTCCCCGGCCTGACGGGGTTCCGGGCAATCCGCCGCCAGATGGGCCGCCAACTGACCATGGCGCGATCGCCGGGCATGCCCCAGCTGCATGCCGTGGGCCACTTCCTGCAGCAGCGGATGGCAGAACTCGTAATCGGTACCGGCGGGATTGACGGGCGCAATGAACCCGCCTGCCTCGAGGGCGGAAACCGCGGCCGCACGCTCGTCCCCGGTCAGACCGTCAAGCGCCGCCAGCCAGGCCAGCACGAAGCGTTTGCCCACCACGGCGGCGGCCTGCAGCAACTGCTTGTCGCGCTGCGGCAGACGATCGATGCGGGCGCCGAGCAACGCCTGGACCGAATCCGGCAGCACCAGGCGCGGCGTGTCGCGCGCCGGTTGGTAATTCCCCGGCACACCGCTGATGTCTCCGGCATCGGCGAGCGCGGCCACCGCCTCCTCGATGAAGAAGGGATTTCCGCCGGCCCGCTCCCGGAGCGTGGCGCGCAGTGGTGCCAGCGTCGGGTCGCGCCCGAGCAGATCGTCGAGCATCGCATCCAGGTCGGTCCCGGTCAGCGCGGCCAGATCAACCTGTGCCTCCGCCGTTTCGGCCAGCCAGGGCAGCGGCCGTTCCCGCCGGTGATTGAACACCGCCAGCACCGGGCAACCCGGCAGCGACGCGACGAAGTGCCGGAAGAACGCCTCGCTGCCCGCATCCATCCAGTGGGCATCCTCGACCAGCACGACCGCGGGCGCCTCGGCCTCGGACAGGGTCCGGGCACACAGGTCGTGCAATCCCTGCATCCGCCGCGCCGGGTCGATGTCGTCGGCGTCACCGCCCTCGCCGGCGCCGAGAAAATCGCTGATCCAGTCGACCTGTCGGCCGGCCCCGGGATCGTCCAGCAGCAGCACCCCGGCGACCTGACGGCGAATGCGGGCCGGCGAGTCGTCCTCGGCGATGTCGAAATAGGTGCGCAGCAGCTGGTGCACCGGAAAATAGGGCACGGCATCGGCGTAGGGCAGCGCGAAGGTGGTCAGCGTCTTCACGCCCCGGGCCCGGCAACGGGTGATGAATTCGTGGCACAGGCGGCTCTTGCCGATGCCCGCCTCCCCGGTCACCGCCAGGATGCCGTGGCGGCCATCCGCCACCAGCGCCTCCAGCGCATCGGTGAGCTGGCGCAATTCCCGATCGCGACCCACGAACCGGCCGCGGCGGCGGGTCGGCAGGCGCTGCCAGTCGGCAGCGGGCGCGGCCCGCAACAGCTCGTGCACGGCCACAGGCGCATCCGCGCCGACCACCGTCATGTCGCCCAGAGAGCGCAGTTCGAAATGACCCTGCACCAGATCAGCCGTATAACGGGTCAGACAGATCCGCCCCGGTTCGGCGATGGTTTCCATCCGGGCTGCCAGGTTCACGGTCAGACCCTGAGCGGTGTAATCCAGCCGCAGATCGTCACCGATGCGTCCCACGATCACCTCCCCGGAGTTGAGGCCGGTACGGATCGACAGATTCACGCCCTCGCGCAGGCGTAGTTCGTCAGCGAAGGCGCGCACCGCCTGCCCCGCCGCCAGTGCCGCGTGGCAGGCCCGCACCGCGTGATCCTCGTGCGCGAGCGGGGCCCCGAACAACGCCATTACACCATCGCCGGTATATTGGTTGACCGTACCCCCGAAACGGTGGATCGCCGTGGCAAGCAGCGTGAACAGACGATCTAGGATGCCGTGCCAGGCCTCGGGCCCGATCTGCGCGGCCAGCCGGGTGGAACCCTTGACGTCGGCAAACAGCACGGTGACCTGCTTGCGCTCCCCGGCCACCGCATGTGCCGATTTCAGCACCCGCTCGACCAGATGCGGCGGGGTATAATCCAGCGGCGCGGCGGCGGGTGCCGTCGCGGTCAGCGCGGCACCGCACTGATTGCAGAAACGCGCCTCATCGGGGTTGCCATGGGCACAGGCCGGGCAGGTTGTCATAGTGCCTCCGGAGTGGCTGCGCTCACGTTAGCACCGTTGCTGCCATCGGGCACTGATAGACTCCTGCACATCATGATTCCACCTGCTTGCGATGATTGACGTCGGCTTTGTCGAGGTCCTGTTCTGGCTGCTGGTCGGCCACGCCGTGGGCGACTTCGCCCTGCAGACCGAATGGATGGTCCGCAGCAAGAACCCCACCCGCCGGGCGCCCCGGTCAGCCGGTGAACACCGCGAATGGGTATGGGTGCACGTGCTGTCCGCCCACGCGCTTATCCACGGTGGTGCGGTTGCCGCGGCCACCGGCATGGTCGGTCTGGGCGTTGCCGAGGCCATCGTCCACTGGCTGATCGATTACGGAAAATCCCGCCGGCTCTACGGCTTCCACTTCGACCAGTGCCTGCATCTGGCATGCAAACCGGTCTGGGCCGGCCTCTGGCTGATCCTGGCGTGAGCGGGCAACGCGACTGGCGGGCGCGCTGGGAGGCCGGCGCCCATCTGGGGGTCGGTCCGATGCTCGATCAGGCCACCCATCGCCGCGTGGTACTGGTCAACCAGATGGCAATTCTGGCGCTGCCGGTCACCCTGTTCTACGCCATCGTGGCCATCGGAGCCCAGCTGCTGGGCATGGCCGATCTCTGGCCCATCGCCGCCATCACCCCGCCGGTGCTGGCCGGTTATGCCGCGGTGCTGTGGTGCAACCGGCGACGCCGGTTCCTGGCGGCCCGGCTGTGCCTGGCCGGCGTACCGGTGCTGCAACTGACCTTCGCTTCCTGGGTGATCGGCAACGGCGCCGGGGTTCACCTGTATTTCTTTGTGCTGTGGACCGCGCTGTTCCTGCTGTTCACCCGCGGCGAACGCTGGCTGTCGGTGCTGTTCGCCGGGCTGTGGATTGCCATGTTCATCTGGATCCAGCTGGCATTCGACCAGCCCGTGATCGCCATGGCCAATCCCGACTGGTTCACCGATCTGGCGTTCTTCACCAATGCGGTGGGAGCCTTCGCCCTGCTGGGCGGGCTGGTGGCGCTGTTCTATCAGGAGATCAACCACACCGAGGACATGCTCCAGCGCGAGTACCAGCGTTCCGAGGAACTGCTGCGCAACATCCTGCCGGTGACCGTGGCACGGCGACTGAAGGATGGTTCGCAGGTCATCGCCGACAGCTTCCCGGACGCCACCCTGCTGTTCGCCGACATCGTCGGTTTCACCGAGCTGTCCGGCCGCCTTCCCCCGGGCGATCTGGTGGCGCTGCTCAACCGGGTGTTCTCCCGCTTCGACCGCATCGCCGAGCAGGAGGGGCTGGAAAAGATCAAGACCATCGGCGACGAATACATGCTGGCCGGCGGCCTGCCCCTGCCGCGGGCCGATCATGCCCCGGCCGTGGCCCGGGCGGCACTGCACATGCTCGAGGCCATCGACGACCTCAACCAGTCGCTCGACCACAAGCTGGCCCTGCGGGTCGGCATGCACAGCGGCGAGGTGGTGGCCGGGGTGATCGGCGCTCGCAAGTTCTCCTACGACGTCTGGGGCGACACCGTGAACATTGCCAGTCGCATGCAGACCCAGGGCCTGCCCGGACGAATCCAGCTCACCGAAGCCACCCACGACCTGCTGGGCGACGAGTTTCAGCTGCAGCGCCGCGGTACGCTGCGGGTGCGCGGCCGCGGTCGGATGCCGACGTGGTTTCTCGAGGGCACGACAGAACCGTGCGACACGACCAGGTCGTCCGCCTAAGTACGACCTGATGAGACCACCGGCACGCCACCAGTGGCTACCAGGCGACTGCCGCACCGCCGGCAGAGATAGGCCGCGCCCCGACCCGCCCGGCGATGCCGGATCGCACTGAGATAGCGTGGCTCATCGCAGCAACAGCGATAGGGGAAATAGCGCATCGCGCGCGAAGACGGCGCATCCATTCGATGGCATACCGTTGGCGGCCTATCGAAGCAGACCATAATCGCACGCCATTCCGGCCCGTGCGGTTTCACCCGGAAACCGTGGCGCCAGACCGTCACCACATGGGCCACCTCGTGCGGGACCGTCTCGTTCAGCATCTCGGCCGGATACTGCTCACAAAGCCCGGCATTGAAACGGATGAGCGCCGGCTGCCGATGGCGCCGCGCATACACCGTCAGCCCGGCGCTGCGCCCGCGCAGATCCATGCGCACCTGTGGCACGGGAACCGCGAGATCGAACAATGAATTCGCTCGTGCAACCCAGTACGCGACCGCATCAACAAGCGCGGTTTCGGAAGCAACAATCGCGGACGCTGCAGCCTGCTGCGTCATTTTAGAGTCAAGCGTGGTTACCGAAAATCATGCGCCATCCTAGCCCATGCGAGAACTCGGGTGGATTTGACCGATCGGCAGGACAGCCGATCGGGACGACGCGAACGCGTCGCCCTTAGGGCGGCAACCAAGGATGGCTGCCGTCATAAACCCGGCAGGGAGAGTCGGGTTGATGACGCGCGAGCGCCACCCGAAGGGCTGCGGCCAGGGACGGCCGCAGTCAACCTCCGACACCAGCCAACAAAAACAACACGAGCGTCATCCCTGACGAAGCTCGTTAGTTAGCTAGAGGCGCGGAGAAGGATATGGTAGCCACGGGTGGATTTGATCGATCGGCAGGACAGCCGATCGACGCGAGCCGCTTTGCGGCGAGTCCGCAGGACGCGGGCCAGGAAGGCCCGCGCAACCGCCGACACCAGCGATAAAAAACACGGGTGTCGTCGCTGACGAAACTCGTGCGCTGGCAGATACGCGAGGGAAAAATGGTAGCCACGGGTGGATTTGAACCACCGACACCAGCATTATGAATGCCAGAATTCGCCCGCAGGTATTTGTTTTTATTGATTTATTAAAAATCGACATCGGTGAGAAATGCTCAAGAATGCCCCTTGGCGCCTATCGCTGTCACCCGAATCTCCCCGCGTAGCGCGGTCATCAAGTGACGCGCTACCAGCGGCATCCGAAAAGCTGGGGAGAACCAGATGTAATCTGCCATACAGCCGGAATGTCCCAATTGGGACATTCGCAATATCAATAACTTAGCGCGCATTAAACCGACTGGCAGCACCGATTCTCTGCCAAATCGGCGCTGCCAGAACCTGGACGAGGCCATTGCGGCACTCATCCAGTAACCAAACGAGAGAGGGCTTCGGCCCTCTCTCAACCTTTCGTCTCCTCGCGCTGACGCCCTCAGCCTCCCTTGCCCCATTGCAGTTTTCCTGAGCCGTGTTATCACCTCTTCTATGAGAGGTATTGATATGCACGCCCACACCACGATGCACCCGGACCGGGCCACGGATTTCTATCTCCGTGCGCTGGGCTTTGCCCGCCGCCATGCCCTGACCCTGGTGGCCCATGACGATCGGTCTTTTCAGGACACGCCCCTGGTTGGCGTGCCTGACTGGGTGATCCACGACGGCGAGCACAACCGGTTGTTCGTCATCGACTACAAGACCCGCCTCGCCGGCAAGGGCCCCACCCCCTATGAGGGCTACCAGGTGATGGTCTACGGCCTGCTGGTCAGTAAGGTCCTTCGTCAGCAGACCGGGCGCCACTACCCGGCCGAGACCGGGATCCTCTACGGGGACGGACAGAAGTTCGACATCGAAGCCGATGCCAACGACGTCGAGTATGTCGAGCATTCCGTTCTGCCCGCTTTCAAGGCACTCCATCAGCGTGGCCGAATCCGCGGCGGCTTGATGAAGGTTTCTGCGTTTGCGGAGTATCTGGCGGATCCGTCTCTATCGGCCAAGCCCGACGACCCCGGCCGCCGCCAGGCCGCAATGCGCGGCACCGCGGCGCACGCTCGGCTCAAGAGTTTGTCGAATCTGGCCCTTGGGACCGCGTGAGACATCACCGCCGGCGAGTCACCACGTAGTAGTCGCCCATGCCCAGATAGAAATGAAGCCGCGACAATTCCCCGCTTTCCTGCCGGACGCGATAATACGGACACCCCATCTCGTCGTAGCCGGCCAACTCCACCCATGTCCGCCAGTCTCCATCAACTGATTCGCTCGTGCGGCCATCGACCGGGGCCGCAAAGGCCAGTGCCCAAGCGGCCAGCCACAGCAGCCAGCCGCGGACAACGCCACGTCGGTCGGGATGGGATTCACTCAGGATCGTCTCGGGCATGAAGCTCTCCGGGTAGGCGGCGCCTGGCGCCGATGTCCCTTCGAAGCTATCGCGAGACCGGGAATATGCAACGCCCCAGCCCGGTCTGGCTGGCATCCCGTTTCTCATGGGCACCCGGCCGCCGCCTGTTACCCGAAATTTGGGTCGGGCCTTCCGATCAGCGTACCGCTGCCGAGCGCTTCCAATAGGCTCGCAATAGGGTTTCCACCTCTCCCACGTCGCGACAGACATGCACGATGTCTCCGCACTCCTGCACGATCACGGGTCGCCTACTCCCCGCCATTTCCATCAGCGCGCGTTTCAGCATTTGCTGCTCATGCTCGCTTTGTGCATCGCGAATATGGTCTAGCTCGACGGTGTTCTTATCCCTGTTGTCCATTTTGATCTCCTATTATGGTTATCCGACAAGCGATTCCTGTCGGTTCACCCTCTATTTAGAGATCTGGATTTTCTGATCACGCCGGTTTTCCCCAGCGGACTTTCCCCGGGGTTCAGCGGCTGCCGATAACCCCATTCGAGAAGGCAGGACGCCTTCGAGCCCCCGGGTAGGCACGCGAAGCGCCCGCGGCGCGGTCCGGACCAGGGGCCAGGTGGTGCCCGTGACACCCGTGATTCGCGCGGCCTTTTGGTGTAGCGTCGGGGTGTATGGGCATACAGCCTCACAACGGCAGTCCCCGGCTGATCCAGCGGGCCTACAAGTTCCGGTGTTACCCGACCCCGGCGCAGCAGCGGGCGTTGGCCTGCCATTTCGGCGCCGCCCGCTGGGTCTGGAATTTCGGCCTCAACGCGCGCAGCAAGGCCTGGCGCCGGCGCACCGAGTCTCGGTCGGGCGTGGACATCTCCCGGCTGCTCACGACATTGAAGCGCACCCACCGGCATGCCTGGCTCAAAGCCACCCCGGCGACGGTGCTCACTCAGGCCCTGCGCGACCAGGATCGGGCCTTCAGCAACTTCTTCGCCGGCCGTGCCCGCTACCCGCGCTTCAAAAAGCGTGGCCATGCTCAGGCGATCCGCTTTCAGCTGGATCAGCGCCAGGTTCACCGGGCCTACCGGCCCGGTTACCTGACGCTGCCCGGGCTGGGCGAGATCAAGCTCCGGTGGTCGCGCACCCCGGGTGGCATACCGAAGATGGTCACCCTGCGTCGCAGCGCCACCGGCAAATACTTCGTCACCTTCATGTGCGAAGAAGTCGCCCCGGGCGTGGGCCCGGCCGCCTACGCCGCCGTGGGCATTGATCTGGGCCTGCGTGATCTCGTGGTCACCAGCCGCGGAGATCGGGCGCTGGCACCCCGGCATTACCGGGATGATCTCCGGCGCCTCAAACGCCAGCAGCGGGCCCTGGCGCGCAAGCGCAAGGGCTCGGCCCGGTGGCAGCGCCAGCGTCGTCGCGTGGCGCTGACCCACGAGCGCATCGCCAACCGGCGCACCCACACCCTGCATCAGATCACCCGGCGTCTGATTGACGACAACCAAGTCATCGGCGTCGAGGACCTGAACGTGCGGGGCATGCTGTCCAACCACCACCTGGCGTTATCGATTGCCGATGCCGCCTGGACCGAGCTGCGCCGGCAGCTCACCTACAAGGCCGCCTGGGGCGGCCGTGAGGTGGTGGTGATTGACCGGTGGGCGCCCACGAGCAAGACCTGCTCGGGGTGTGGCCACCGGATGACGGCGATGCCGCTGTCCATGCGGCACTGGTCCTGCCCCGCCTGCGGGGCAACCCACGATCGCGACGTGAACGCTGCGATCAATATCCAGCGACTTGCTACCGGCGGGAGGCCGGAATGTCAGGCGCGTGGAGGCCGGACGATCCCGTGTGGTGACGCAGCACCTGCTGTGCTCGCCCCGGCGGCCTGCGAAGCGCGAATCAATCCCGCCCCGGATGCCGCGGAACGGACCGCGGTGACGGGGTGAGGGTGGAACTCCAAGCCATGAATACCTCCATCAGATTGGTATCCCCGACGCTAACCCGGAACCCGAAAAACGCCAGCCCCCTTTTGCCGCCCTATTTCGCCCGCTTTTGCCTCATAGACGCTCCACGGAGCGTCTGTGGGACGTGAGCTGTCGCGCCCATGGTCCTCTCACCAGATCAGGTCCGCACGAAATGCCCCAGAGACGTCCCATGGAACGTCTGTGAGGCATCTGCCCCGTGATCACCAGCGTTGTCGTCTCCCAAATGCCTCATTGAAGTTCCCCAGAACTTCGGAGAGGCATAAGCACCTGGTCCGCATCCCTTGCCGCAACTCCTGTTGGCCTCACTGAAGTTCCGTGGAGCGTCAATGAGACATCTCCTGGGCTGCTAGAGGCCGATCCAGCCGATGCCCTGGCATCCCTTTCCTCGCCAACTCCATCACCCGGGCAACACCCGCCGGAAAAGCCACCCCAAATAACGGACTTTCCGCCGACACTCCCAGTGCCCCACCCGCAATACTTCACTCCATGAACAACCTGTAAAGGCCGACCGAATGGTCCCGTTGACAGGAACCGGGGAACGTAGCTGTTTTTTCTGTCCATATAAGGAGTCGGCGAAGCCGAACCCTCAAACGACGCGTGTTTTTGTCCCGTTGACAGGAACCGATCAACGAGGGCTCTTTCTGTTGGCTAATGGGGGATTAGCCAAGTGATCATTCCGCAGGTCGCATCCCTCCGCTCAATGCCGCCCAATATCGGCCGGCAAATCGCGTTTTCGAATCCCGTTGACAGGAACCGGGTAACGAAGTCTCGCGTTGTTGGCTTATGCGAAATGAGCTTACGCAGCCTGAGCAACATCTGCCCACGCGTTCTCGTTGACTGGAACCGGGTAACGGAGAGTCAACATGATGACTAATGCACAAAAGGCCACGCGGAAAATCCCGTGTTCATCACCGTCGGCACGAGAGTCGTCTGCAGCGCCTGAAATACAAGGTTTCAAGCATACGTTGACAGGAACCGGGTAACGAGAGCCCATTTCTACCCCTAATGCAAACAAATAAATGGCTCATCGTCGAAAAAAATTATCACCAATGTACGTTGACAGGAACCGGGTAACGGGAGAGTCAAGCGTTGGCTAATGGGACATACATGCATTGCCTCCTGATTCCTGCAGCGTCGCCGCAGAAACACTTTTACGCCACGTTGACAGGAACCGGTCAACGTAGCCCGATTGTTTTGGAATGGGAAAGTACGACGAACCGTTTACAAGCAGAATACTGGGAAAACATGAATCCGGAGATACCATGACCGACACCCCGAATAACACCCTCGATAACGACGCCCTCCACGAGGTCATCCAGACCATCGATAAATCGCTCGATGATTGCTTCGACCAAGCCAAGCAGCTCGCCCAGGAATTCACGGACTTTCGATTGCTCAGCCTGAACGAGCGCCCAACCATGGACATGCTCTGGTTGATGCTTTACGTGAACCGTCGACCCGATGGAACCATCTACATCTACTGGCGCCGGGCCCGTAACAGCTATGTCCGCGATGGGGCCAAGCGCGTCATCTCCGACCACCTCCCCAAACCACGCTCGGGACCCTATCGGCCCTCGACCCTGAAATCCCACTCGCCGCCCTGGTCTCACGAGACCGTTCTCGACACCGAAGTCCGAGCCCAACACATCCGCGAGTCTGCCGCTGCGCTGAACACCGCTCGCCGGGCTCTGCTGGCGGTAACGCCCGATCTCAGCTACCAAGAGTCGGAGGACTGACCCAATGCACATCATCCCCGCCCTACAGTCCGATTCCGACGCTGACCCCATCCGCGCCCTCGCCTTCGAGGAACGCCGGACCCTGATCGCGGCCATGCGAGACGACACCCTCTCGACCCACCCGCTTCTGCCCGAGTTGCATCGACAGGGTCAGTGGCTGGTCTGTGACTGCCGGACCGACACGCCGCCCCTGCTCCACACCCGACGCACCGCCCAGGGCACGCTGACCCTCGTCCGCATGCACGGCCGTGCCCACCATGCCCCTGGCTGCCCCGTCGGCGAGGGCCTGACCGATCACTACGACGCCGATCCCGAACACACCGCCGCCCTCGAGCGCCTGCTCATTGACGCGATCATCGACAGCGGCATCCGTGACCTCTGGACCCTGGGTCCGGCTGACGACGGCGAGTGGCCCTCGCTGAAATCCGGTGTGCATCGCCTGAAGCGTTCCCTCGAGTCGGCCTCGATCGGCCGTCACCCCCTGAAGTCCCGCGTCATCACCGCGGCGCGTGACCTCCCCCGTCTTGCCGTGTCACTCCGTCGTGACTGCACCGACAGTGCTCACCCTCCGTCCGGCCTGCTTCTTGAGATCACCAAGGACCTGACCCGCTCCGGCCCGCGCCCACTCGGCGCCCTCGATCAAGGCCAGATCACCACGGTGAGGGGCCCAATCGTGCGCCTGGGCGCCTCGACGCCTGATGCCCTCTCCCTGGTAGCCCTGCACGTCCATCGCGGCACAGACGGCCGCTATGAGCCGGCTTAAGCGTTGTCCGTTCCCATCTACTCGAGGGGCCATCTCGCGCCGCTGCTAATCAGGCGACGTTCTACTACGCCACACTTGCATAGGCCTATGCGCGCACTTGACGAGAAACATCGATCATTCGAGCGGGATATCAGTCCGCACGCGCTCTCGAAACCCAGAATCACGAAAGATCGTCTCGCCGTCTCGAACTTCGATCCGCCCCTTAGGACGGTAGCCGCCATCCCGCACCCGACGCGTGCCGCCGGCATCAGGCGCACTGATCTCGCCCACGGGCTGATAATTGGAATCGCGGACGGTATAGCTGCCGTCTGCCTGCCGGTCCAGCCGATACTTCACGCGATACTGGTTATCGCGAATGACGTAGTCGTCGCCCCGCTGCTGTATGTCGCCCTGCCGCTGGTAGCTGCTGTTCCTGATCGTCCCGGTATCGCGGTCGCCGTACTGGAATTCCGAGAGCGTCCGCATGCGGGGTTCGGCGGTTGCGACGCAGCCGCTCAGGAGCAGGCCCGCGACTAGCAATGACAGGAGCCGCAATGCGGGTTCTTTCAATCGGTTGATCTGGCTCATGGCATCCGCTCCCGAGACGTCGAGACTAGCCGCTTGGCAATTTTCGCGTCAGGCTGCTCGGTAGACACCGCTCACGCTGCGGCGTTTGCTGCGCGCTGTCCATCGCCGATCTTGCATCGATGCCTAAGCATTACAGCGGACTGAAATCCCTCAGCGAAACCATGAAATATGGCACACAAGAACGACACTAAATGTCGCATTGATGCCTAAACTCTCGCTAATTGCAGCGCGCACCACACCGGATTCGACATCACAGAGCTATGTTCTACCTCTATCATCACTGGGACCTGGAAAGGCTTGCCGAATTGCTTAGCGTACTGCGGGCACGGCACGCCCCAGATCACGTCCTGCAACCAGATACGGTCATCGTGCCCAACCGCGGCGTCGGCCGATGGCTGCAGATGCAGCTCGCCGAGAGCGATGGCCTGGCCGCGAACATCGCAATGCCGTTGCTGGCCCGCTTCATCTGGCAACTCGTCCCGCAAACGCTTCCAGGTAACCCGGACAGTTCGGAATTCGAGCGCCACCGAATGCGTTGGCATCTGTATGCCCTGCTGCCCCGGGTCGCGCAAGACAATCAGGCCATCGCCCACTATCTTGCCGGTGAGCCACGCGATATCCACCGCCTGCAACTGGCTGACCAACTCGCCGACGTGTTCGACCAGTACCTGATCTATCGCCCCGGGCTGTTAAAGGCCTGGGAAAACGGTCGCGTCGAGGACAAGTCGCCGGAGCGGTGGCAAGCCGAAGTCTGGCAAGCGCTGACCGAGCGGCTGGGCAAGGAGCACCGCGCGCGGCTGCTGCAGCGATTCATCGAGACCGCGGCCCAGCCGGACGGACTCGAAACCGACACGCTGCCCCAAACCATCTACTGTTTCGGGCTCGGCCAGATCCCGCCCGAGTACGTGAAATTCCTATACGTGCTGGGCCAGCACGTCGACGTGCATTTCCTGCTCCCCAACCCTTGTGACGCCTACTGGGGCGACATCGAAAATCGCCGCGCGCAAATCGAAGTGTCATTGTCCGAGGAACTGCCAGAGGAAGAACAGCTCATCGAACAGGGACACCCTTTGCTAGGCAGCCTGGGGCGGGGTACGCGCGATCTGCTGCGCGTGCTTTATTCCGACGAGTTGACCGCCATCCACGAGCCCGAGCTGGGCGAGGCGCTGGCCTATCAGCCGCCGGCCGGGAATAGCCTCTTGGCGCGCGTACAGTCCGACATCATCCGGATGCAGGTAGCGGTGCGAAACGGTGGGCCGGGCGACGACGCGTCCGTCCAGGTGCACGCCTGCCATGGCCCGCTGCGCGAGGTGCAGGTGCTGCACGACCAACTGCTCGACCTGCTGGCACGCAAGCCCGACCTGCAGCCACGCGACATCGTGGTCATGCTGCCTGACATGGCGAGCTACGCGCCGGCCATACAGAGCGTATTCGGCGCCGCCGAGGGCCGGCGCTTTATTCCCTATTCGGTCTCCGACCGGTCCCGGGGGGCGAGCCACCCGATCATGCAGAGTTTCCGGCAACTGCTGGACCTGCCGCTGTCGCGCTGGGCGGCCAGCGATATCCTCGCGCTCGCCGCGGTGCCGGCCATCATGCGGCGGTTCGGGCTGGACCAGGCCATGCTGGCGACGGCCTCGGACTGGGTGGCCTCGGCCGGGGTGCGCTGGGGCTATGACGCGGACAGCCGGGCGGCCTTGGGGGCGGGCGCCATCACCCAGAACACCTGGCGCTTCGGGCTCGATCGCCTGCTGCTGGGGGTGGCGCAAAGCGACGACGAAACCCTGGTGGACGGTGTGGCCCCCTGGTCGGACCTTGAGGGTGGCGCGACCGCGGCCCTGGGCAATCTCTGGCATCTGGTCGAGCAATTGCACGCCTGGAGCGAGCGCCTGCAGAGCGAGACCACGGCCGTGGACTGGCAGGAGCGGCTCAACGCCATGGTCGCGGTACTGTTCCGGCCGGATCCCCAGGACCACCACGAACAGGCGGCCCTCGGCGAGCTGCACGAGGCCATCGCGGCCCTCGGCGAGGCCGCCGACTGCCTGGGCGACGAGCCCCTTTCCTGGCAGGCCGTGCGCGAGGCCCTGATCGGCGAGCTCGCCGTCGCCGGGGAGCGTCAGCCCTTCCTATCCGGCGGCGTGACCTTCTGCGGGCTGATGCCGCTGCGGGCGGTGCCCTTCCGGGTGGTGTGCTTGCTCGGCCTCAACGACGGCGACTTTCCCCGCCAGGAGCGCAACCGCGCCTTCAACATCCTGCGCGCAGCGCCTCGACTGGGCGATCACAACGTGCGCGACGACGACCGCTTGCTGTTCCTGCAGGCGGTTATGGCCGCTCGCGACGTGTTCTATGTCAGCTACACCGGCCAGGACGTGGCTGGTGGCGAGACCCTGCCGCCCTCGCCGCTGGTGGGCGAGTGGCTGGAATTCCTGCACCGGCATTACTTCGCCGGGCTGTCGCGCGAGACCTGCGAGGCGCGCCTGGTCGCCCGCCAGCCGATGCACCCGTTCAGCCAGCGGCTGTTCGCAGCCGAGCCCGAACATCCGCGGCTGTTCACCTTCGCACGCGAGTGGCAACCGGCCAGCCATGCCGGCCGTCGGGATCGTATCGCGGCACCCGGGTTCGTGGACGGCGGCCGGGCCGAGGCCCCGGACACCGAGGTCATCGAGCTAAGCCAGCTGCGCGCGTTCTTCGACCACCCCGCCAGGGCGTTCCTGCGCGGCCGGCTGCAACTGGACCTCGAATCACGGGAGGAAGCCGCCTCGGACGATGAGCCCCTGCATCTCGACGGTTTGAGCCGCTGGCAGGTGCGCGACAAACTGCTCGAGCAGGCCCAGCGCCACGGCCAGGCCAGCGTCCCCACCGAACCGGACCGGCTGTGGCGGGCCCGCGGCCTGCTGCCCCCGCCGCCCCTGGATGCGGCGCCCTTCGCCGACCAGGCCGAGCAGGTCAATGCCCTGCTGCCGATCTGGCGGGACTGGACGCGCGACGGCCAGCCACCGGGCTGGGTGGATATCGACCTGACCATCGACGGACAACGGCTGATGGGCCGCGTCGGCGGCCTGTGGCCGGACGGCCCGCGCCTGCTGCGCGCGGGCTCGCTGAGAATGAAATACCGCCTGCGCGCCTGGATCGACTATCTCGCCTACCGGGCCGCCGGCCACGCCGGCACGCTGCGGCTGGCCGGCCTCGACGACAAACGCAACGCCGTCGAATACGAGGCGACCATCGACGAACAAGGGGCGCGGCAGCACCTCGCGCAGCTGCTGCAGATCTTCGAGCAGGGCCAGCGCGAGCCGCTCGTGTTCCTGCCGAGCTTGGCCGAGACCTATCTCGAACACCTCGACAAAGGCAAGCCGGCAGACTACGCGTTGCGCAAAGCCAATGAAAAAGTGACCGCTGAGCCGGGCCGTGGGCGCGACTACGACGCGGATGATCCGTACTTCCGTATTCTCGTCGAGGATCACGCCCCGCTGGGGGAGGATCCCGATGCGCCGCGGTTCTGCGAGCTCGCCGAGGTCGTGTGCGGTCCCGCGCACCGGTATATCCGGATACCCGAGGGCGAAGACGCATGAGCCGGCAACCGTTCGATCCCCAGACCATGCCGCTGGACGGCATCCGGCTGGTCGAGGCCAGCGCCGGAACCGGCAAGACCTTCAGCCTGGCGGGGCTGTACCTGCGCCTGCTGGTGGAGAAAAAGCTGTGCGTGCGCGACATCCTGGTGATGACCTTCACCCGGGCGGCGACCAAGGAGCTGCGCGAGCGCATCCGCCAACGGCTGGTGGCGGCCGCGCGCATCGCCGGCGATCCCGACGCCGCCGACCCCGGCCGCCCGGACGACGCCTTCGCCGAGGCGGTGATCACCGCCAGCGGCGAGCGCCGCGTCGACCTCGCGCGGCGCCTGGCCGAGGCCGCCCACTGCATCGACGAGGCAACCATCACCACCATCCACGGCTTCTCCCAACGCGCGGCGACCGACAACGCCTTCGACAGCGCCCTGCCCTTCGACCGCGGCGAGCAGGTCGATGACAAGCTCATCTACGAAGAGGCCATCGCGGACTACTGGCGCAACCGAGCGTTGGGCGATAACCCCGATCTCGGTTTCGTCGACTGGTGGTCGACGCCGGACGATCTCGATGAATGTCTCAGGGATTTCCGCACGCGTCCCCACGCCCAGCTCGCCGGACCATCGAATACCGAAATCGAAAAGGCAGCACGCGAGCTACGCGAAACCTGGACGGACGACGGCAAGGCCTTCATCGACGAACTACGAATTTGCTGGCATGACGGCGTCTTCAAGAAGCAGGGCCTAAAGAAAGCGATCGAGCACCTGGGCGGCATCGACGAGGCCATCGAGCTGCTGGAACGGGCGCTGACAAAACCGGCTGCGATTCCGGGCCTGCCGGACGGGGTCGCCTACCTGAACGACCCGGATACCGAGGTGATGAAAAGGCACCTGGAGCGCGGCACGGCCTTGTTCGATCGGCCGCTGGCCAGGCAGTTGAGCCGCATGCAACCACTGGGCCGCCTGGCCGCCCTGCGCGAGGCGCGCGACGCCGTGCATTCCACCGCCCGTGCGCGCAAGCGCCAGCACCGCCAGTACAGCTTCGCGGACATGATCGAGGCGTTGCACGCGGCAGTCACCGATGCCACCACCGGCCCGCGGCTGGCCGATGCCATGCACGCCACCTGGCCCTGGGCGCTGGTCGACGAATTCCAGGATACCGATCCCCTGCAGTACGCGATCCTGCAACGCGTCTACGCCGGCCGCGAGTCCGGCGGACTGATCCTGATCGGCGATCCCAAGCAGGCGATCTTCGGTTTCCGCGGCGGCGACGTCTACGCCTACCTCGATGCCGCCGCCGATGCCGGCGGGCACACCTACAGCCTGGACACCAACTTCCGCTCCACCCAGGCGGTGCTCGACGGCATCGAGGCGCTGTTCCGCATGCCGGGCGAGGACAGCTTTCTGGTCGAGGGCATAGACTATCAGGGCGTGCAGGCGGGCCGGCCGGGCCAGCGCCAGCTTGTGACCAACGGCACTACCCAGCCCGCCATCACCCTTTGGCACCTGGCCATGGAGGCGCCGACCAAGGGCGTGGCCACCAACGCCTGCCAGGCCGCCTGCGTCGGCCAGATCCAGCGGCTGCTCGATCGCGAGCACGGCGGCATGATCCGCACGCGTTCCGTTGAACAGGAAACGTTCGAACAACGCGCGGTGGCGCCCCGGGACATCGCCGTGCTGGTCAATACCAACCGCCAGGCCGGCGACATGCAGCGTGCCCTGTCGGCTGTCGGCATCCCTGCGGTGTGCCTGCACCGGGACAGCGTGTTCGCCAGCGAAGAGGCGCGCGACGTGCTGCACGTGCTCAAGGCGGCCGCCAGCCCCACCGACGAGGGCGTCATGCGCGGGGCGCTGACCGGTGCGCTGCTCGGCTATCGCCTCGGCGACGTGATCGCGCTGGCCGATGACGAGCACCACTGGCAGGCGGCCACCGGGCGCTTCCAGCAGGCCCACGAGGCCTGGCGCGATCACGGCGTGCTGGCCATGCTCCAGCCTCTGGTCCAGGCGGGGGCCGAACACCTGCTGACCTACCTAGACGGCGAGCGGCGCATGAGCAATTACCTGCAGCTGGCCGAGCTGCTCGCCGAAGCCGAGAGCGAGACCTTCGGCATGACCGGGCTGCTGCGCTGGCTGCGCGAGGCCATTCGGCAGGCCGGCGAACCGGGCGGCGACGACGCCGCGCAGTTGCGCCTGGAATCCGACGAGGCACTGGTGCGCATCGCTACCGTGCACAAGGCCAAGGGGCTCGAATATCCGGTGGTGTTCCTGCCGTTCGCGCCCTGGCTGGGCGTGCCGCCGCCCCAAGCGTCTCCGGACCAGCCGCCGCATCAGTTCCACGACGACGAGCGCCGTGCACTGGTCGACGTGGCCGGCTCGGACGAGGCCCGGGAAGGCGCTATCCGGGAAACACGCGCCGAGGGCCTTCGCCTGCTCTATGTCGCGCTCACCCGCGCCGAGATCGCCTGTTTCTTCCCCTGGGGTGCGGCCAACGGCACCCCGGACAGCGCCCTGGCCAGCCTGCTGCATCGCGAGGATATCGCGCCGACATACTGGGGCGGCCAGAAGAAATCGCCTCCACTGGACGACGCGCGGGTTCGGCAACAGCTCGAAACACTCGCACAACGCGCCCCGCACGCCATCGGCATCCCGGCCCTGCCGCACGACAGCGGGCCACCGGCGCGCATGCCCACGCCTGCGGGAGAGCCCGGCCGGGCACGCAGCGACCTGCCCGACCCGCGTCCCCCCTGGTCGGTCTACAGCTTCACGCGCCTAGTGCATGCCGCCGGCCCGGACCGGGCCATGCCGGGCGCCGAGGACGAAATCGACACCGACACGACCGAGTCGGAGGCGGATGCGACACCGCTGCCCGAGCTGCCCGGCGGCACGGCCTTCGGCTCGGCGGTCCACTCCCTGCTGGAAAACGCCGAGCCCGCGGCCTGGCCGCCGCCCGGCGGCGACATCCCGGCCGGCCACCGCAACTGGGTGGAGTGGACCCTGCGTCGCTACGGCGTTGCACTGCCCGACGGGGCGGCCGGCGACGCGGCGGTCGACGCCACCGCGACGATGGTCCAGACGGGCCTGTACACCCCGCTGCCCCGTATCGGCCCCCTGGCCGAGCTGCCCCGGCAGGCGTGTCTGGCGGAGATGGAATTCGTGATGCGGCTGAACGGGCAGTCGCTCGGCGCGCTGCTCGACGTACTCGACGCCGCCGGCTACGCCCGGCAGTTGCCGCGTGAACGTCAGGCCGAGCTGCTGCGCGGACTGATGCACGGCTTCATCGACCTGGTCGTCGAGCACGACGACCGTTACTACGTGCTCGACCACAAGACCAACTACCTCGGCCCGAACGCCGAGGACTATCACGGCCCCGCGCTGCAAGCCGCCGTGCAACGCCGCCACTACGACCTGCAGTACCTGATCTACGTCACCGCGCTGCACCGCTTCCTGCGCCAGCGCCTGGCCGATTACGACCCCGAAACCCACCTGGGCGGGGTTCTGTACCTGTTCCTGCGCGGCATGGCGCCGGACGCCGGGAAGCGCGGCATCTTCTTCCATCGTCCCGACGCCGGATTGATCGAGCGCCTGGACGACCTGCTCGACCAGCCGGAGGTCGCGGCATGAGCGACACGCTGCGGACCCGCATGCAGCGCGCGGTCGACGAGCGCCGCGCCGCGCCCCTGGAAGCGGCCCTGGCCGACTGGGCCCTGCGGCATGGCGGCAGTCAGCCGGTGGCCGTTGCACTGGCGGCCTGCGCCCGTGCGGTGGCCGACGGCCACAGCTGCCTGTCGCTGGCGCACGCGCTGCCGGCCATCCCCGGCGAGCATCCCTTCTGCGATCGCGACGAGCTGGAGCGGGCCCTGCAGAGCAGCGAGCTGGTCGGCGCCCCGGGCGAGTCGCGACCGCTGATCCGCGAGGAGGAGCGGCTCTATCTGCACCGCTACTGGACCTACGAAGCCCGGCTGGCCGAGCGCCTGCGCAGGCTGCTGGCCGCCGAGCCGGACCGGGTCGACACCGCCGCGCTGCAACCCGACGGCGGGCTGTTCGACTACGGCTGGGTGGGCGACGACGAGACCCACTGGCAGGCCGTCGCCGCCTTCGTGGCCCTGCGCCATCGCTTCGCGGTGATCTCGGGCGGGCCCGGCACGGGCAAGACCTACACGGTGTTGCGCCTGATGCGCCTGCTCATCGAGTCGGCGCTGCGCGCCGGCGAGGCGCCACCGCTGATCCGCATGGCCGCGCCCACCGGCAAGGCCGCCGCGCGCATGGTCGAATCCACCCGCGCCGGGCTCACCGAGATGCCGGACCTGCCCGAGGCGGTCCGGACGCACATCCCGCTGGAGGCCGGCACCCTGCACCGGCTGATCGGCATCGGCTACGGCACGACGCGGCCGCGCCATGACCGCGACAACCCACTGGCCGCCGACGTGGTAATCGTCGACGAGGCCTCCATGGTCGACCTGCCCCTGATGGCCAAGCTCGTGGAGGCCCTGTCCGATCAGGCGCGGCTGATCCTGCTCGGCGATCGTTACCAGCTCGCCTCGGTCGAGTCCGGCTCCGTGCTCGCCGAGCTGTGCAGCGCCGCCGGCGTGAACCGGTTCACATCGGCCCAGCAGGAAGCGGCCGCCCCCCTGCTCGCCGACCCCATGGAAAACAGCGATAGCCCCCTGGCCGACCACGTGGTCACCCTGCAGACCAGCCACCGCTTCCAGGCGGACAGCCCCATAGGCCGACTGGCGGCCGCTGTTAACGACGGCGATGGCGAGACTGCCCTGGCCATCGCCGCCGACAGCGCCCCGGACATTACTCTGAACACGGACACTGGCGGTGACTCACTCGACGAGCTAGTCGAAGCGGCCGCCGAGCGCTACCAGGCCCTGATCGATACAACAGAACCGCAAATAGCGCTCGAACACCTACAGAGCCAATGCCTGCTGTGCGCCGTCCGCCACGGCCCCACCGGCAGCGTCACGCTCAACCGGCGCATCACCGAGCGGCTCGCGCAACAGCGCGGCTTCGACCCACGGCACGTCTGGTATCACGGCCGCCCCGTCATGGTTACCCGCAACGATTACCGAGCCGGGCTGTATAACGGCGACATCGGCGTGTGCCTGCGCGACGAGGAGGGCCACCTGCGGGTGTGGTTTGCAACCGACGAGGGCCTGCGTGCTTTCTTGCCCACGGCCCTGCCCGATCATGAAAGCGTCTACGCCATCACCGTGCACAAGAGCCAGGGGTCCGAGTTCGATCACGTCACACTCGTCCTGCCCCTGGAGGACAACAAGCTGCTCACGCGCGAGCTGATCTATACGGGCATCACGCGGGCCAGGATGACGGTGCGACTGTTCGGTAGCGGGGAAATCCTGACGGCCGCCATCCAGCGGCGGATCGAGCGTCATTCGGGTCTTTCAGATCGAATGCGTGAAGCTAGCCACGAGTAGAACGACACTCTGATGAAATACTCCAGATGTCGGCAAGGGCAATAATCAATCATGGAATCGTCGTTTAGCTGGCTCGACTACTCGGACAGGGAGCGCCGACGGGTTCTCGATGTCGTGCGCTCCCTGAGCGAACGCGACACGCGCGACGAGCTCGGTGTCGCTACCGTGCGTGACGCCTTGGCGGATCTTCTCGCTCCCGGCGTCTCGACGATTCAGACACGGGCGCGCTACTTTCTGTTCATCCCGTGGATCTACCGACAAATCGAAGAGCGTATCCGCAAGAAATCAGGCCACGTAGATAAAGCATGGGTTGCACGCAAGGCCCGCAATGAGGAGATCGATCTCATCGATCATCTCCGGAAAGCCGGCAATTCCGACGGCGTGATCGGGAGCTGGGCCGGCAAGTCTCTGCAACGCCTGCCGAGCAGCGTCTACTGGAACGGCCTACGTGAGTGGCGCATACGCCTGTGCCCCTGGGCCCTGGACGGGTACCACCATCGCCTCGCTGTGAACGGGGCACCACCTCGACAGTCCTCGGAAATCTCGGACGGTGCCCTTCCCAACTGGCATCCGGGCCTGCCTGAGGCGCCCGACGGCTTCCCGGAAGGGGCCACGATGACGCTACGCACGGAGGACGCGGAATATCTCCGTGACCGAATCCTGCAGCAGCACTCCGGCTCGCTACTCGGCCAGCTGGTTTTGGGTGATGCCAGGGCTGCCACAGTTCCAGAGCCGTGGGCCGCGCTAGAACTGGGCATCGAGCTACCGCCGGAGGTGGTCACCACACTACGGCACGCCCGTGAGTTCTCCCTGGCGATGAACGGCGCTGTGCTGATCTACAACCTGATGCTCGCCCAAGCGCCGCAGACGCCTCGTGACGAATGGATCGAGCGGTATCGCTCGATGCTGCGGGACTGGGCGAATGAAATCCATCTGCACGCCGCGGCCCTGGCTGGCTGGGACCGCACTGACTTCTGGCGCACCGTGGCACGTGCCAGGCCGCAAGTGCCCAGCCGAACGCAGAACTTCATCAATACCTGGCTCGACTGGCTGCTCGCAGCTCGTGATCCGGCGGCACTGGCCGACGATATCGACGTGCGCACCCTCATCGAGAATCGCGAACGCCAACTCAAGAAAGCCCAGGCCCGCCTCCAAAATCCCCGCCTGCTGGAGCTATGGAACGGAGCCACCGGCTCGGGCACGGCGCGGATGAACTATCGCTGGGATGTGATGCGAACGCACCTAACCGACATCCATCGTGGCCTGCGGAATATGCCGGAGAGCAAGGTTGCTTGAGCCGAACACCCGCAAGCTCTTGCTCGATTGCTTGCAGCCGCCGGACGAGTTCGTCCTGGATCGGGCAATCGGGACGACCTATTCACTCGACCTTTACGCGCTTCTCAGCGTGCCGGTGGCCTTCGTCTTTCGCGAGGCCGTCACGGACGACGGACAGATCGACCCGCTGGCGACCCTTGAGGCGTTGCGGCGGCATGCGGCGAACATCCACGTGTTCTGCCAGGCCGGCGCGATCCATGTGCCCCGCGGGCAGGAGCGCCTGTTCGCTTACCTGGAAGAGTCGGTCATACCCGTTTCCCCGCCAAGCGAATCGGGCGTTTTTCACCCCAAGACATGGCTGCTGCGGTTTGCCGGGCCCGACGACGCGATCGCGTACCGATTCGTCTGCCTCAGCCGGAATCTCACGTTCGACCGCTCCTGGGACACGGTTCTGGCGCTGGACGGCCAGCTTCAAGGAACACGCGTGCGCGATCCCGACCCGCAACCGCTGCGGGATTTCCTCGCCGCGCTGCCGGGCCTGGCCCGGCGCCCGGTACGTGAAGAAACACGCTCCGCCATACGCCGAGTGGCCGACGAGCTCTCGTATGTAAGCTTCGACCTTCCTCAGGACGTCGACGCCATACGATTTTGCCCCCTGGGCGTGCCCGGCGCAGCGCCGCCAAGTTTCTCACCGAGTCACCGGCCCTTGCTAATCGCATCACCATTTCTCAGCGAGGAGTGGCTGAAACAGCATGCCCAGGGACGAAGCGCCACCTACCTGATCAGCCGCGAGGACCAGCTTCTCGGCCTGCCCGCCCCCCTCCTGGATCAGTTTAAGGAACGCTACACGCTCGTCCAGGAGGCAACGCCCGAAGAAGACATGGAAGCGCAGGGAGAAGATGAGGATCTCCTGGACGGCCTGCATGCCAAGCTGTTCGTCATGGACGACGGCTGGGACGCGCATGTCTGGACCGGTTCAGCCAACGCCACGAACGCCGCGTTCCACCACAACGTCGAGATGCTGGTCGAGTTGATCGGCAAGAAGAGCAAGCTGGGCATCGACACCCTGCTGGCCGAGAACGACAATGAAACCTCGTTCCGCCATTTGCTCGACATCTGGCGCTCACCAGAGACCGAGCCGGACAAGTCCGACCCGGTAATCCAGCGCCTTGAGGAGCATCTTTACGTTGCACAACGCGCACTGGCTCGGGCGGAACTCGGCATCTCGTTAACCGAATCCGATACCGACGACCACTACGCCTGGACACTGAACGGGAAGTGGCCGCGACTCGGGGATGCTGTATCCGGGGTCGTGCGGCCTATCGGCCTTGAGCCCGAGCAGGCACGCCCAATCTCGCGCGAAGCCGTCCGCTTCGACGCGATCACTCTGGAGGGCATTAGCGCTTTTGTCGCCGTCGAGCTGACGGCATCGGAGGCCGATCAGGCGCGAAAGGCTCGCTTCGTGCTTCGCCTGCCGATCAAGGGTCTTCCGGAAGACCGGGCCAACCGGCTGCTGCGCCGGATGCTCCAGGATCGGTCGCAATTCATGCGGCTGCTAGTGCTGCTGCTGGCCGATGACGGGCTCGACGCCCTGATGAGCGCGAGTACCGGCGATAGCCACGCGGACGTGGGCCAATGGTTGGCCGGCGACACCGATACGCCCGTTCTCGAGACGCTGCTCAAGGCGCTGGACCGTTCGCCCGAGCGGCTCGATCAGATCAAGCGCCTGCTCGACGACCTAAGCGACAGCGGTAATATCGATCTGCTGTTGCCGGACGGGTTCCTCGCCATCTGGGAGGCGGTCTGGGCCAACCGCAAGCACGCAACGACCGATGTCTGACACCGGAAGCGCCAAGCCCGACGCCGAGCGGATGCTGGCCGCGCTCAAGCCGTTCCAGCGCGATACCGTCGATCACGTCTTCCGACGGATGTACACAGACCCCGACTGCACGCGGCGCTTCCTGGTGGCCGACGAGGTCGGACTGGGCAAAACTCTGGTCGCGCGCGGCCTGATCGCTCGCGCCATCGATCACCTGGAAGACAAGATCGAGCGCATCGATATCGTCTACATCTGCTCCAACGGCGACATAGCCCGTCAGAACCTGCAACGACTCAACATCACTGAGGACCACAAAGCCGCGGGCGTAGGCCGCCTGACCATGCTGCCCGCGATGCTGCCCCACTTGGACGCCCGCTTGAACTTCGTCGCCTTCACGCCCGGCACGTCGTTCAACCTTGGCTCGAGTTCCGGGCGACGGGAGGAACGCGCCCTGCTCTACTGGATGCTCGAAGATTTACACCGCCTGCCGACCAATGCCCGGGGCAAGGCACGAGGCCAAGGCGCTGCCCAGCTCTTCCAGTCCGGCGTCTCCGACCTCGGTGAATGGAAACGTTTCCTGGCAAACCGGTGGTTGCCGGGTATCGGCGCCGCGGAGATCGAACGGACGTTGCTCGACCGATTCGAAGTCGCCCTCCAGCACGAGGCGGCCCGAGCCGCACACGACGGTCGACCGTCGCTGCAAAGCCGCATCGAGGCCGCGTGTGCGCGTCTGAAAGGCCGCCACCCACACAACGCCGAATGGCCCCTGTGGCGGGAGACACAGGCGATCACCGGGGAGTTACGCGTGATCCTCGCGCACACCTGCCTCAGCGCCCTGGAACCGGACCTCGTGATCCTGGACGAGTTCCAGCGCTTCAAGGAGCTGCTCGATCCCGACAACCAGGCCGGCGAGCTGGCGCACAGCCTGTTCAACTATGCGGACGAGCACACCGCCGTGCGCACCCTCTTGCTCTCCGCCACACCGTACAAGATGTATACGCTTCACGCGGAGAGCGACGAAGAGGACCACTACAAGGACTTCATACAGACCCTGCGCTTTCTCACCGGCAGCGATGCAACGACACCCGAAATCTCAGAACTACTCAAGGGGATGCGCCGCGCACTCTACCGCACACCCGCAGCGGGGCCGGATGAGGCCCTGGAATACCGCGCGGCACTCGAGGCCCGGCTTCGCAAGGTGATGGTCCGTACCGAGCGCGCCAGCGGCTCGGCATCCGGCGACGACATGCTCCACGAGGTCATGGACAACCGGGCTACCCTTTCCGCCCGCGATGCGAGGCGCTATCTGGGCCTGCAGCGCATAGTTCGAGCCCTCAACGGTCCGGACATGATCGAGTACTGGAAGTCGGCGCCCTATTTACTGAACTTCATGGATGCCTACAAGATCAAGCGCGACCTGCTCGAGGCCATCAAAACCGGAGCGAACATCAAGCTCACCCGTGAGCTGAAGCGACACCGGGACCTGCTGCTCTCGCACCAGGACATCATCGCTTACGAGCCGATCGAAAGCGCCAACGCGCGCCTGGGCTCGCTGTTCGATGACATCGAAGAGCACGGCATGTGGCGCATGCTCTGGATGCCGCCGAGTCTGCCGCCATACCGGTTGCGCGGCGCCTACGCCGACGTCAATCACACCCGCCTGACCAAGCGCCTGATCTTCTCGGCCTGGCACGTGGTGCCCAAAACCATCGCCGGCTTGGTGAGCTACGACACCGAGCGCAGGCTGCACAAGCGGTTCAATCCGGAGGCCGTCAACACGCAGGAGGCGCGAAGCGCCCAGACACGCCCCCTACGGCTGGACATCAGCGAGGGGCGCCTCACGGGCCTGCCGCTGTTCGCGCTGCTCTATCCGTCGCACGTGCTGGCCCGCAGCGGCGCCGAAGCGCTTCACGCCGCTGCTCGGCGAACCGGCGACGACCCACCTGAGCTCGAAACGGTGCTTGCCCACGCCGAGGCCAGCATTCGGGCATTGCTGCCCCCGGATGCGATGCGATCCAAGGAAGGCCGACCAGACGAGGCCTGGTATTGGGTCTCCCCGATCCTGCTCGATCTCATGGACGACGCGCCTTCGGCCGAGGCTTGGTGGAATAGAAGAAACCTGGCCCATGAGTGGACGCAGGATAAACGCGAATCGAACGCCGAGGGCTGGCTTGCGCATCTCGCTCGTACACGAGAGGTTGTCGAGGGCTGGCGCCCGGACGGACCGCCACCAGCGGATCTCGTTTCGTTACTCGCCGAGGTCGCGATCGCCGGTCCGGCCACCAGCGCCCTGCGCAGCCTGCGCGCCGTGAGCGGCTACCGCGAGATGGATAACCCGGTGTGGTTGCGCGACGGCGCAGCGCGAATCGGCTGGGTCTACCGGCGCCTGTTCAACCAGATCGAGACGTCGGTGCTTATACGCGGCGAATACGGGCCCGGCGATCCAATGCCCTACTGGCGGAAAGCGCTTCGCTATGCTCTGGACGGCGGCCTACCTGCCGTCAACGACGAGTACTTTCACGTCCTGGCCGAATTCACTGCCGCCAGCGACCGGCCCCCAGCGACTGTATGCGAACGGGTCGTCGGAACATTCCACCAAGCCGTCGCCCTCCCACCCAGCCGCGTGGAGTGGGACGAAATCAATGTCGACACTGGCGAACCCGAGATTCGACCGCGACAGCGGCTACGCACCCATTTCGCGCTGCGCTTTGGTCAAGCGAACAGTGATGAAGGCGGCAAAGTCACCCACGAGGACCAGGTGCGCGCCGCGTTCAATTCACCGTTCTGGCCATTCGTGCTCGCTTCGACATCCGTAGGGCAGGAAGGTCTCGACTTCCATCCCTACTGTCATGCCATCATCCACTGGAACTTGCCGAGTAACCCCGTGGACATGGAACAGCGCGAAGGGCGCGTCCACCGCTATAAAGGACATGCCGTACGCAAGAATTTAGCGCACCAATACTCACGAGTCGGCCGCGTGGCCAACGGCAAAGATCGCTGGCGCATCATACTTGAGCACGCAAAGCACGAGCACGGCATCCAAAGTCGTGGGTTGGTTCCCGAATGGAGTTTCCCGACTGAGCAGGGCAGCCGCGTCGAGCGACACGTGCCTGTACTCTCGCTCAGCCGGGATGTTCAGCGATACGAACACCTGCGTACGTCGCTGGCGGCCTATCGAATGGTTTTTGGACATACAAGACAGGAAGACTTACTTGCTTACCTGCTTAAGCATATTAAAACGGGCGAGCTTACGGAATTGGCCCAACGACTACGAATTGATCTGGTTCCCAGTCATCGGGTGGTTCCATAACAGCTCACAACGAAGCCTACTGATACGAAGGAAGTCTACTCCGAGGTAACGTCCCAAAATAGCCCAAATGGCGCAACGATGACTAATACAAATGAACCGCACCAACGCACCGGCCGACCCCGCCGTCAGATCAGCCTGGCCGACCGCGAGAAGTTTCTCCCGTCCTACAGCCGAGATTTGGGCCACGACCTGGTGCGCGACTTCTTTGAACCTTGCCTGGCCGCTGCCGGACAGTATGACCGCGCCACAGGAGATTTCTGCAGCTCTTTCCTCAGCGCTGGGGCCCTAGGCTTCTCGGAGTTCTTCATCAACGGAGGCTCGATGAGACTCATTACCAATGGCAGGTTCACAGAATCTGACTACAAGGCTCTCGAGGACGGCGCCAGCCATGAGCAAATCATCATCCGGGCCATCGACCGCGACATGGACCGTCTCGATGAACTGGTCCAGAATGATTTCCGACGTAGACACGTGGAAGTCTTCGCCTGGCTCCTCAAGCACGGGCGCATCCGATTGAAGGTCGCTCTAGTCAAACAAGACGGGAGACCGGTTAACGTCGAACAAAGCCACGGAGTCTTCCACAGCAAAGTGGGCATCTGCTACTGGGAAAACGGATCGATAATCTCCTTCATTGGTGGACTCAACGAGTCCCAGAGAGCCCTGCTCCACAACAGTGAAAGCTTCGATCCTGCGTATTCGTGGATGGGCCACGAAGACCGCATTCACAAGCACATCGAGCAATTTGAGACACTATGGTTCAACAATTCCCCTCACACAGAGGTTATTGATTTCCCAGAGGCGGCGGCACAGAATCTCGTTGCCAAGTACGCCCCGGCGTCTGCACCGGATCCGATAACGCAGGCGGAATTAACCGCCTACCAAGCCGCGTACGGAGACGAGCCTTGCGACGAACCCCTCGCCTATGAGCTCCGTGAATACCAGGAAGAAAGGGTCGCGGAATGGGAAGCTCAGGGCCACAATGGCGTCCTGTCGATGGCGACTGGCACCGGCAAAACGTTAACTGCAATCGCCGCAGCCCAGCGCTGGATTGCGGAAACACCCGAAGAGCCACACCTGGTCGTAATCAGCGCACCGCAACAACACATCGTCCAGCAGTGGTCACGGGAAGTCGAGAAATTCATCGGCATCCGTCCTGTATCGTCAGTAGACACCAAGGGCTGGCAGGAAGATCTCGGCAACTGGTTGCTAAGAGCATCCATCCGCACCGCCAAACGCGACATGTGGCTCTTAACAACAAACGACGGCCTTTCCACTCATTCCGCCGATGGATTGCGATCACTCGCGCTGGGCAAAGATCTCCAGATTATGATCATCGGAGATGAGGCTCACTCTCTAGGTACGCGGGCAACCATGGACATGCTAGACAATATCCGAGATGCATTCAGCGCCACGTTGGGGTTGACCGCGACGCCACACCGCCACTTCGACGACGACGGCACCAGCCGACTGTTTAACTTCTTCGGCCCAGAGTTGCACGCGTATACACTTGCAGACGCAATCGCTGACGATTGGCTTTGCCCGTACGAGTACCACTTCGAAGTCCACGAACTGACGCAAAATGAATTCGACGAGTACAAGCGCCTCACATCCAAGATGAAACCGTATCTCTTCGACGCGAAGGACGGGCTCGACTACGCGACTTTGGAGCGTGCTCGTGTCCTATCGGACGCACAATGCAAGCTCGACTATCTAGACCGCTTCCTCGCGGACGGGCGCCAATCACATGTTCTCTTTTACTGTAGCCCGAATCACTTGCAGGCGGTATCTGACAGAACGGCACGAGCAGGATACCGGCGGGCCCAGATTACGTACCGTACTAAGACCAAGGATCGGATGCCCATCCTGGAAGGGTTCTCAGACGGGACCTATGACGCACTGGTCGCCATCCAGTGCCTTGACGAAGGCGTGGACGTGCCAGCAGCGCGGGTCGCTGTGTTTATGGCCTCAACCACTAATCCCAAGCAGTACATCCAACGCCGCGGGCGCATCCTCCGCCGAGCGCCCGGCAAAGAACGAGCGATCATCTACGACGTTCTTGTCGGACCATCGACCCAGGTTAGACTCCCCGGAAACGTCATCTTTCGGCGCGAGTTCGACCGTGCGCAGGAATTCGCACAGGATGCTACAAACGCCGACGACGCACTCCGCCAGCTAAGTTCTTTGGATGTCTACGAGGAGATTCCATGAGCAATTCCTTCGACACATATCGACTGAACCCGGACATTAAGGAGCGCATCAAGGAAACCGTGGAGGACCCAGCAATGCAAGATTTCCTCGTTTGGCTCCTTGAATGGGAAGGAACCCGGCTCAACTACAGTCGTGTGCCGAGCTTGGCAGACATCACCCAGGAGATCGACAAACTGGTGGAGAGTCTGAATGAAGATTCGTAGCCTCGGACTCAAGAACTACCGTCAATTCTACGGGCAGCAAGAGATTTCATTCTCAACCAGCAAAGACCAACCCATCACTCTCATCCTGGGCGACATGGGCTACGGCAAATCCAACATCATGAACGCCATCTGTTGGACGTTCTGGGGCGACGAGCCTCATCTAAGCATAAAGCCCAGCGCCAAGACGCACGCAGCGGAGGAGTTCGCGAACAGCAAGGCCCTCGAAGAAGCTGGCGTGGGCAACGCCATTGAAGTAGAAGTCGAGGTACGTCTCGAAGATGACGATGGGAACGAATGCATCCTTTTACGTCGCGCCAATGCTTCACTCACAGAGGACGGCAGTGTCACCAAGAATGACCCTCCGGCCACGATGATGTACGACATCGGTGGAACACATGTCCAGATACCACCGGACGAAGTTCCGGACCGCATCAAGCAGATCATTCCTAGAGACCTGAGACATCTGTTTCTGTTCAATGGTGAAACAATTCACCAGGACGTACTTGAGGCCCAGAACTTGACGGCAGCGGTCGAGCATATCTCACAGGTGGCAGTCATAGACCGCGCTAGGACACACATTCGTAACCTTATGATGAGGGAGAAGCCGAACACGCAAGACGAACAAGAGATTGTCGAGCTCGCTGGAAAGATCGAGGGTACTTCAGAAAAACTGGAGCAGGCACGGGAAGACCTTGCAGAGGTGGATGAAGACCTCGTTCGCCTCGAGGCAGAGCTGAAGGACCAAATGGATGTCCTTGATGGCCTAGAGGCGGAGGAAGTCAACAAGTTGCGGAAGCAGCTGAGCGATGTGCGCTCCGAACGGGGCAGGCTCGCCGCGGAGGTCAAGGCAGCACGCCAACGGCTCCACAAGGAGATCGTCCATGGTGGCGGCGCCCAATTGGCTACGGGATTGGCCGAGGAATGCCTCCAGTTCATCGAAGAACAGAGGGTCAAAGGGGACATGCCCCCCCCTATTGAGCCGGAGTACATCGATCGCCTGATCAACGAAGGTAACTGTATTTGCGGCGCAACGCTCGAAGAAGGGTCAATCCATTTGGAACAGATTCGAACGGTACTCGCGGAATACGACCTACCTGAATACAAGCGGGAACTCGACGGAGCGGAGCCCATCATTCGCAGGCTCTTCTCCGGTGATACCCAAAAGCGCATTGGCACGCTCATGGAGGAGTTCGAGGATGCCAAGAAGGAGGTCGAGAAAAACCGAACTGCTGTCGAACATCTCGAGGCCGAGATGAAGAAATACCCCGAGGATCGCGTACGGAAGGTCGGAATTGAAGTCCAGCGCATCCGCAACCTAGAGCAGAAGTCCGTCCGGCTACAAACCGAGTTGCGCCATACGATTCAAGAGAATACGAATATACTTAGCGGCCTCAAAAAACAGAAGGAAGCTCTCGACCGCAGGCTCAACCTAGCAAATCGTGCCAGGAACCGCCTGTATTTCCTGGAGAGCATTGGGAATCACTTGGATGACCTCCGCGACGGGCACATGGAAGACGTCCGAAGGCGTCTGGCAGATACCTTAGAAGATAACTGGGGGTCACTGATTCTCAAGGATGCCAAATTCCAGATTAGTATCGATGAGGCATACCACCCCGCTATTCTGGATAGTCGCGGCCGCAACAAGACCCCAACGCGTTCCAAAGGGGAACTGCAAACGCTCGGTTACGCATACACATCTGCTTTGACGAAGGTATCTCGCATCCGTGCGCCCTTCATCGTGGACACGCCACTCGGGCGAATTTCGAAAAGCCCGGGAGCGAATATAGCAAAACAGCTTCCGCGCCTTCTACCAAACCGCCAGCTCATCTTCCTGTTAACTGATCGTGAACAGGACTCCAAGACGCGGGAAGCTTGGGCCAGTCTGATCGGCGCATCATACAAGCTTGAGCATGATGACGAAGTAACGGAGGTGGTCGCGCATGAGGCTTAGGTGCACATCCTTCGAGGCCCCAAACGACTGGGAGATTCCTAAGGCACTCCAGAATGCCATTAAGGACTGGATTTCGGAGGAACACTTCCCGTTCGCTTACCGCGATTCAACCATGGCGGACGTCTGGTTCTTGGCGGCGATGATCGGCTTCAGTCAACGACAGCGGGGAGACGCTGACGGCCCGCGCGTGAAATCCATTCCTTGCAAGGTCTTCAACGACGAGCAGGTCCTTGCTCTGCGACTGGCTGCCTCGCACCTCCATGATGACGGGTATAAGTCATTCCTTGAGGATCGCTCCGTCTATGAAGTGCTGTACCCGTACATGGTGGGCGGCTTGGAGATTCTCGCTGCGCTGTTCAAGGATAATCCGCCCACGTACTATCAACAAAAGTTGGCTGAGTTAGTGCTTTCAAGTTAGGCCAACTCAGGCGAGGAGTAGGAGAGGAGCAATGGCTGTTCGCACCGACCGCGTCGCCGCGTCCAAGCCATTCTCCTTCGCGGCACTTCCAAGGCCAAACCTAAGGATGTAGCAGGCCTCAGCGCTTTGTCTCATGCCGGCTAGCAAATCGCTGGCCTCAGTCCGGTCGGTTTGGCGCGCCGATCCGGTGAGATCGATACATGGTCAACCAGCTACCGTACAGTACTCGCTATTATTAGCGCCGCTAAAAGTGCCAGCCACCGCTGAACCCCATTTGCTTGGCGATGGCCATCATTGGACCCACTGTAGCTTCGTATGCATCCGCCAGAGTTACCTCATTCAGGAGCTCCTCGCTAGTGGTAACGCGTAGACCATTCAGGTAATGCACGGCGATCCTCGATTCCCAGGAAGATTCATTTTCCATTGTTTCTTTAGTTGCCTTAAGCAGACGGAACTGCGAGTCGATTAGCCCGTCTACATATAATTGTGCCGGAATTCTGTCCCGCTTTGCCTGATTAGCTTCCGGGATTACAGCTACCAGATTCCATAAGTGATCATGTGCTACATATCGCCACGGTATAAAGTGATCTAGCTCAAAGTGGGTCCCAGTTAACCTGTACCCGGAATACGGGCATCGGACCGTATCGCGCTCCAATGCAGCTTCCCATAATTTCCTTGCCGAATTCAGATTGTTACGCTGGGCGGGCGAACCGACTTTGTTTGCAATATTTGGCACATTGGGGTTCCTATCTGTGAGGTATCTGACCCATGCCCAATTTGCCCAACCCTCGACGAGCGAGAAATTCTTATATAAATAACTCAGCCAATCCGGATGGACCTCTAATTGGCCAGCCTTCCTTAATCGATAAAGAGGCTTTCGCGAGTCGAAGTTTCTGTCAGCCAACAAGCTAATTTTTCTGTTTTTCCGGCTATCTGACAGGCCAGTTAACTCATCTTCAAAGAATGGAGTGAGTAATCGATATGGCACATAACGCATGAGCCTATCGAGGGCCATCCTCGGCCCCTGAGCACGCAATTTCTGTCGCACAATCGCGCGGCCGGGCATCGAACCTTCTGCTACCGGATACTCCCGCAAAGAATCCGCTATCTTATCTTGGATACCAAACGACAGCCGAAAATGTTCATAGGGATACCAGGCCAACCCTGTCATTTCGACCGTCAGCTCGTCCAAATCCAATATCCTTGCCCGAAACTGCTTGCTCTTTAGCTGAGTCAAAATGGCGAGAAAGAATAGGTATTTATAAGAATTAGTCGTACGTCGGAAAAGCTGCGCGAGCGCCCCCGTATCTAACCCCGCACCTGACGGCGGCAGACTACGCACCATACGGCAAACCTATTCCCAGTAGATTGCTTTTTCCGGCAATACCCACCGGACGCCTCCTCGCGGATCTGGCTGGTCGTCTGGATATCGGGGAATTACATGGACATGTAAATGGGAGACTGTTTGACCAGCAGCGCGACCTTCGTTTACACCAAGGTTATAACCAGAAGGCTGGGCTAGTTCATCAATTGCGTTTTTTATCCAACGAAGCATTCGGTTTAGATCGTCACATTCAGCGCTACTGAGGCTGAATATCGAGGCGTCGTGCCTTCGTGCGATGACTAGTGAATGGCAATGGCACACCGGGAATGCATCTTTAACCACAAAGAAGTGCTCATTCTCATGCCAGATCCGCGAATCTGGGAGCTCACAAAACGGGCACATTTGCGCTGCGTGTTTTTCGGGGGTCATCGTGCATTCACAGGCTGCTCCCCCCCCCTGGCCAACGGGCGCTCATAGCCAATGCCTTTGGCAATCCAAATCCTCACCCTGTAGTGCACCGAATAAATCCAAGCTTACTTAAGCTAACGCGAGGTAGACAGAACAACTAACTCTTCGATTGACTGCGTTTCCTTCCGGCTAGCAAGGTAACCAATGCCGCGATATAAGTGCTTTTTCAGCTGCTCATTGAGCGTCGCCGTATCGTGGACATCCAAACCAGACTTTAGGCAGTATTGTTTTAGGAGGCCTAGGTAAACATCCGCGTATTCACCTCCAAACGTTCGCCACGTCATCTCAATCGCAGCCTCTCCGCTAACCGAGATATCACGGGGTGGATGATCCTCTGCAAGGGACGTGGATAATGCCCACCGGCACAGCACATTCCAATTCCCGATACCAGTACGCCGCTTCAGCGTCATCAGTTGATTCCGAGCTCGCGCGTTTAGCCGAATTGTCTCCATTGCCATATTAGGCAGCCTCCTCAAACGGGTAGCCGGCTCTTATAACACTTCCTCCCCGTTTTTCATCAAAGTGGATTTCATACTGTCCGCCTAAATGCGAACTAATCATTTTATAGTACCGCTTATCGATCTCTTCATCTGTAGAAAGCAGGATCACTTGGTGACTGGCATTTGGGAAATAATTTTCCACAAGGTTGCTGCGATGGGAGGCGTCTAGCCTGCCAAGCGGCGTATCGACCACAACCGGCAGCGCTCTGCCTGACGCCTTACCCAGCCCCCACAATATTGCCGTAGCTAACAGCTGCCTCTCGCCGGCAGACAATCGTGACGGCTCGATTTTGCGGCCGTCACTTCCCAGAACAGTCAGCCCTAGCGTTTCTGAGTCTATACGAACATCGCTGACCAGCCCTTGCTTCCGTAGCAGACTCCTATAGGACTCAAGTATCACTCCTTCTAGTCGCGCGAGGTGTCGGCGCAGGACCTTACTCTTAAACGCGTCCATGGTCTCTGTTATACGGTCAGCGGTCTCGGTCACGCGCATCTCTAGCTGGTCCTTCAGCCCTGACAACATGGCGTTACACTCCGTCTCCCGGTATTTCTGCTCTTGGGCATTAATGGTTGCTTCCAACTTGGCGAGCTCATTGCCCAGGTTCTCTTGCTGCTCGCTTAGCTGCTCATGGGTAAGACGCGCCCGTTCCCGACGCGAGATCACATCGCTGAGCGCAGCTTCTTCCGGGACCTGGACCAACTGTTGCTCGACCTCGGCGAGTTGATCCTCCAGAGTCGCCAGGCCATCCTTGATCTTGAGGACACGCTCCGAAACCCGGTCCAGCTCGGTCGAGCGCAGTTTCTCAAGTAAGAACAAAGCGGTTCTTGGCAGGTCTATCTGAATCTCGGAATCCACCCGCCTTTTCTGCTCACGATTATTCTCAGACAGGAAGTCCTGCAGCTTGCCTATAAGGTCCTCTTTTACGGAATTGTGCTCTAGCCACTGAACAATCCGTTGCTCGGTCTCCTTGAGGAGGGGCTCGGCTTCGCGGTACGTCTTTACGCGCTGCTCCTTAGCCGCCTGGCAAGCCAGCTCATCAAGCTGAGGCCGCATGAGTAGCAAGGGTAAGGCGTCGCTAGCACTCTCGCGCAGCTCATCGCGCAGATGGCGCTGGGCTGCCTTGCAATCGGCCTTCTTTCGGTCCAGCTCCTGCATCTGGTCCAGCAGGTGCCCGCCTCGCTTTTGATAATCGGCGTTGGCGCGGTCCAGCTCATTCTGAGCTTGGGCCGCCTTCTTCACCAATGCTTTGCCACGTTCTTGCAACTCAGCTCGCTGCGATCCCAAGGCTTCGAGCTTTTGGCCAAGTTCCTCCAGGCGATGTTGATGGCCTACGTCCGTTGTCTGACGGAGCTTGTTGCGCTTGGTTACTTGAAGGTCTGTAACCAGCTGATCAACAAGCTCCAGCCCCAGGAGGCTGTTGATCGCTGTGCCGAGGATCTCGCTGGACTGACTCGGGTCCGCCAGTGCTTCAATCTGCTCGCCGTCGAAGAAAAATAGGTTGCAGAGCTTCCGAGGCAGGAATCTCTCGACAGCCTGGTCCCAGGACTGGCTGAGGCTCGGATCCAGAAGCTCATCCACGTATACGTCGACCGTTTCCGAGATCCGTGATCTTAAACGTCTCCAAGTGCGAATGACTCGATACTGCCGCTCGCTATGGTCCTCCAGCTCACGAAAGGCAATCTCTATGGAGGAGCCATCGTCGGGCGAGACATTTTCGTTGATGAGGCTTTCGAGATAGGCCTCGTAGTTTTTACTGCGACGACGGCCGGTCTTGGCGAACTTGCCATAGAGCCCGAGCTGGAGAGACTCTAGAAATGTCGTCTTGCCTCCGCCGTTGAGCCCCCCGAACAGTATGACGGGTCGCTCCGGCGTCGAGACGGACAGATCAACCGCATGCCGTCCCAGAAATACGCCAACGTTGTGCAGCACGACTTCAGTTAACTGCATTACGCTGCTCCTGCCCTGCCTCAGACCGTTCAACCACGTAGGCGCTCTCGCCCTCAACGCCTACCTGCCGACCGGCGCACGCGCCTGCCGTATCCCCTTCGATCTCCGCCTCCCGTCGTTTGAATTCCAGCGCTTCCTTCTTGGTCTCGAAGCAACCGTTTCGTAACGCCTTTTCCAACTCTTTGAATAGGCCGCGGCGGGCGCCCATGTACTGATAGCGGCGCTCGATGGCTAGCAGGTTGCGTGCGGTTTCGTAGCGGACGCGATTGCCGTCGCAGGCTTCTTTCAGTAGCTCCAGAAGCTCTCCCTCGAACAGGTCGACTACCGGACGCTCGGCGCCGGGATAGGGCTCGCCCATCTCTTCGATATAGATCCGGGGCACCAAGTCCTCGACCTCGTGCTTTTCCGTGATCCAGATTCGCCGGATCTCTTCCAGCTCTTCGAGCGAGATGAGCTCTAGCTCCTGAACATAGTCCGGCGCCTGCTCGTCATCCCGGATCTTTCGTTGCGCCGCCAGCACCCGACTCAGCCAGTGCTCGCGCGCCTCCTGGGTATAGGGGCCGGGAATCAGCTGCGCTTCCCCATCCTGGTCGCGGTAGTACTGGAGATGGCCGCCCATGCGTCGGAAATCGCGGCGCTCCAAGTCCCGCTGGCGGGCTTCCTCGCCGCGGAAATCCAACTCGTTACGTATATCCAAAAGCGGCATCATCCATTCTTTTTCGTGGTCGTTCTGAATCATGGCGCCCATGGACTTGTCTTTGTCGACGAGGGTGCACGTCCAACAACCGAATCGGCTGTTGCCACAGCTCGGCGTGCTCGTATCCACCACGACGGGGCATTCGTTGTCTTCCGTCGCGCCCCGATACATCGACATCAGGTCCTTATTGCTTACGCCCCAGGGATTTTTGACCCGCATCAGGAAGGTCCACACGTCGTCGTTGGACCAATCGCCAATAGGCATATGAACTAAGGTGTTGGGCAGATCTTGATGGTAGGTGAATTGATCTCGGGAGGCTCTTTCAGCTCGATTCATCGCACCGGCACGCGCAGCGCTCTCTGCGCGGCGCGCTCCTAGCAGCAGGACCACTTCACCATGCTCACTCACAGTATCCTGAATGAACCGATTGGATGGCTTGATCTTGAGGCGTTCGGTGCACCATCGGAACTTCGGCCGTGGTGCCGGATAGCCTTTTCCGATCAGATTCACCCAGAAGGTGTTCTTCAAGTCCGGCCTGAGAAGGTTGGGATGGAACGGCATTGATTCTGACCGAGCGACTTCCTCCATTCGCTTCAGGGAATGATTCACCCAGCTGGCGACGACCGGGTTCTCCACCAAAGTATCCGTGGTGATAACGTAGACCGGCTTGGTTCGTTGCTCTGCCGGCAATTCGCTCACTGCGAGCCAGACGAGCTGTACGACAGAGGTCGAGTCCTTGCCGCCGCTATAGCCGATCACCCAAGGGATATTGTCCTCTTGGTATAGGCCAGCGATGTCCTGCTTTAGGGCTTCGAGAGTCTTCGAAACGCCCGCTTCAGCGAAAATCGACCGTCGCGCTTGGCTTGCTGCCTCAGGCATCGCGTTGGCTCCTGTTGAATGCTTTCTCTAATCGCTCTTGCTCGGGCGTCAGTTCCAGCCCCAGCGCGTGTTTGATTGCGTTGGTGGTCAGTGTCACGTTCTGGCCAGCCTTGGAGAGGCGGCCACCCACCATCGCCCGGCCTTCCCAGAGGTGCGCGTTATTCCGGGCCCAGTCGATGTCGCGCAGCTTGCGCAAGATCTTCTTCCATTCATTCTTAGCCCGCTGTATCAGCTCATTGCCGATATAGCCCAGCGCTTGCAACGTGATCCCGTGGGCATGGATGAAATCGCTGCGGACCTCGCCCGCGGACATTTTTTTGTCGTGCACGAATTGCCATTCAGGCATCTGGCGGAAGACCTCCTCCCAGTAGTCACGCGCCAGATCGGCGGCGGGCGCCAGGTCATCGAGGTCACGGCCCTCGAGCAGGGCATCCGTTGCGCCGTATATCGCACTTAGCGTGAACAGCTTCCTGGATCTCGGCGACAGGGAGGTCTTCTCCATCTCCACCAGGTCCTTGAAGTAATCCGATTTGAGAACCACCAAGCGGGTGAGTTGCGACATGCGGTCGCGGTGGTCGTAAAGAATCCCCAGCGATTTACTCGGGCGAACCACATGGCGATTGAGGTCCGCGAACATCTGCTGGCAACGCTCCAGGCCGCGATCAATAAAGAAGACCACTGCAATGCTTTCGTCACCCAGTGCGGGCTTCTCCCTTATCGCCTCCTCGATCGCAGCGCGGCGGTGTTGTCCATCGTTGATTATGAACTTGGAGTCGAGCGGCACGCGCAGCATCCCCACATCGCTAGAGATATCATCAGAGCCGAGAGGTTCGAATACGACGTCAGCATCAATAGAAGCCGTGATAGCCGAGAAGACATAGCTATCCTGATTGTTCAAGACATACTCGGCGATTTCAGGTACGCGGTTGGTGTTTAGGATGCGCTGAGCACGGAGCTCGGCAGGCAGTGCCGCTTCTTCCTCATCGAAGTAGAATATCTTCGGGATGATGCGCAGGGGGCACATCGATACGTAGTACTCCCGCTTGGCCTGGACCCCGCGAATCGCAGGGAAGGTATATCCAAATCGCGGATCCATCTGTACTGTGTCCCCTGCCCTTTACGTTGCGGCGCACTCTACCCATAATAACAAACGTATGTCAACCAATTAACAAACGTTTGGAGATATGGCGATGGTCGCCGGTGCAAGCCACTTTATCCCCGTATACCTCGACTGCAACGCCACGACGCCTCTGGAGCCGGAGGTTATCGACATCGTAGAACACTATCTGCGGGTCGAATATGGCAACGCGGGCAGCCGCACGCATACCTACGGTCAACAAGCCAACCGAGCGGTGCAGAACGCGCGCGAGCAGATTGCGCAGCTGGCTAGCTGCGCATCCGATGAAGTCTATTTCACCTCCGGCGCCACGGAGGCCAATAACCTGAGTCTGCTGGGGCTAGCCGCATACGGCGAAGAGACTGAGAGGCATCATATTGTCACCACTGCCATTGAGCACAAGGCTGTGCTTGAGCCGTTGGAGGCCCTTGAGCAGCGGGGCTTTGAGGTCTCTTATGTCGCGCCAACTCAGCAAGGCTGGGTCGACCCCAACGCTATATACGATGCGATGCGCCCGGATACTCTCCTGGTCTCCGTCATGCACGCAAACAACGAAACCGGCGTCGTGCAGCCGGTGGCTAAGGTTGCGGAAATGCTGTCAGACCATCCCGCGTTTCTGCACACTGACGCGGCACAGGGGTTCGGCAAAGATCTCGACACGCTACGGCACCCGCGCATCGATCTGATCAGCCTGAGCGGCCATAAGCTGTATGCCCCAAAGGGCATCGGCGCGCTTATCGGACGGCGACGCGGCCATAAACGTCCTCCTATCCAGCCTCTTCTCTACGGTGGTGGCCAAGAACGCGGCTGGCGCCCCGGCACCCTGCCCGTCCATCTCATCGCAGGCCTGGGTAAGGCCGCTGAAGTCGCTCTGCGGGATCATGACAAGCGGGCAACGTACTGCACCGAATTCAAGCAGACCATGCTCCGCGAGCTTGGCGAGCTGGATCTTCACGTGCATGGCGACTCGAGCCGAACACTTCCCCATGTAGTGAATGTGTCTTTCAGCAACATCGACTCGGAAGCAGTCATGCTTGCATTGCGAGACCACGTTGCCATCTCCAATGGCTCGGCATGCACATCCACGATCTACGAGCCAAGCCATGTCCTCCAGGCAATGGGGCTCGATGAAGAGGATGCCGAAACAGCCACGCGGTGGTCATGGTCGCATTTGACACCTGAACCGGATTGGGCCGGCGTACGCGAGGCTATTCGAGTACTTCTGTAGATCGACGTTGTGAGCCGCGTCATTCACAGACACCGGACCGCGATCGAACGGGCGGACCTGTCCCGACCGATACGGACCGCGATAGAAGACGGACTGCTTACCAGAACCACGGCCCTATTCGACTATGGCTGTGGCCGTGGCGGTGACCTAAAACGCTTGCGCAAGCTTGGGTTCGACTGCACGGGCTGGGATCCCGTGCACAGGGCTCATGCCCCTCGCCAGCCGGCGGACGTCGTCAACTTCGGTTACGTCGTCAACGTAATCGAAGACCCCGTTGAGCGGGCGGACACCCTCAAGACAGCCTGGAGACTCGCTCGCAATACGCTGGTCGTGAGTGCACGGCTGATCGAAGAAGAGCCATCGCTGAAAGGCTTGAAGGCGCACGGCGATGGCGCAGTGACCTCCCGGGGAACCTTCCAAAAGTTTTACACACAAGATGTCTTGCGCAACTGGATCGCACAGACCCTCGATGCAAAGCCTATAGCAGCGGCGCCCGGTGTCTTTTATGTATTCAGGAGCACTGAGCAGCGCTCGGCATTTCTGGCAGAGCGCGCCCGCCGCAGACATTCAATTCGGATCGGCCCCAACGCCACGCAGATTTATAAGGACCACGAAGAGACGCTACAGCCAATCGTTGACTTCATGGCCACACATGGGCGAGCTCCCGCAGAGCAGGAGCTCGATTGTGTCCCCAGACTGATTCAAGAGTTTGGACGCCCCAAGCAAGCCATCAAGCTTGTGAAGACCGTTATTGGTGAAGAGCAGTGGCAAGAAGTCGCGCAAAGTCGGTCGGAAGATTTGCTTGTCTACCTGGCCTTGTCCCAGTTCGACGGCCGACCCAAACTCTCCGAGCTACCGCCTTCTTTGCAACTTGACGTCAAGTCCTTCTTCTCCAGCTACACCAAGTCGTGCGCTTTAGCGGACGAACTGCTCCACCGGCTGGGGATAGAAGGGCTGATCAACTTGAAATGCATGGCCTCCGAGGTCGGCAAGCTATTGCCTACGGCACTCTATGTCCATGTCGATGCATTGAGCCACCTACCGTTAGAGCTCCGTCTCTATGAAGGCTGTGCGCGAGGCTATATTGGCCGGGTCGACGGAGCGACTCTCGTGAAATTGGACCGCATCAAGCCCAAGGTGACGTATCTTGGCTACCCAGACTTCAACCGCGATCCGCATCCGGCCCTTCTTTTCTCGTATTCCGTTAACTTGCAGACCTTTAGGGTTAAGTTCCGGTATTTTGGAAATCACGCAAACAAACCGATACTACACCGTAAAGAGACATTTCTATATTCTTCTGATTCTCGTTTCAAACGGTTTTCACGCCTAACCCGGAGTGAAGAGAAATACGGACTTTTCAAAGACTCTAGCCTGATTGGTTACCAAAAACAGTGGACCCAATTACTCAGGGCAAGAAATTTGCGGACTAGAGGCCACAAACTAGAAGAACTGAAATACATCTAGTCTCTAGGGCTATAGCCGGCGCGACTAGTCGGCAGTCGGGAGATAGAGTCGTGCCTCCCAAATTTTATAACCGTGGGCGGGATTCTGTCCCCAGTAAAGGCCCGGCTCTGAACTGGGTTCGTTCCCGATTATTAGCCGACCCAGAGGCTGCCAACAAACCAGATGCTCCCCGACGATCACTATTACACTTCACGATGCCCCACCCGCTCCAATGCTCTGTCGCAGCATGAACGTCCAAGCAGCGCGACACAATCAGAACCGCCAATCTGTTCCGTCCCGGGAATTGGTTGGTTATTCACGCTCGTAAGAAGGCACATACCCAAGCAGCAAAGCTGAGCAATATATGCGACAACCAGTGTCGCATTCAGGCAGGATTATGTCCGGACATAATTCCCCGCATCCGGCGGCGTTCTAATCCATGGCCGAGAAAACCGATCAGACCTACCGGCAGTGGCTGTTGCTACGCGCAATCCCGCGGGCACCCAGGCGACTGTCGACCCGCGAGCTGCATCAGAGGCTGATCGACGAGGGTTACGAGATATCCCTTCGATCCGTGCAGCGGGATCTGCAATCACTCTCCATCCAGTTCGGCTTCGTAGACGACATCGAGGGACGCACGTCCCACTGGTTCTGGCCGGAGGGCTTCCGGGTACTGGACGTGCCGGGCCTCGACCCAAGTACGGCACTGGTCTTTCTCATGGCAAGGCGTCACCTCGGGGATGCGCTGCCACCGTCGATACTCGATCAACTGAGCCCGTACTTCGACCAGGCCGAACAGGTTCTGGGTCAGGCATCGCCTTCCGGCCTTGCCTCGTGGAGCAAGCACGTCAGGCTTCTTCGGCGCGGCCCGGGGCTGATGAAACCCGAGGTGTCGGCCGTTGTGCTCACGGCACTGGAGCAGGCACTGCTTCAGCAGCGCACCCTGCAAATGCGGTATCGACGACGTGGCGCCGACCACGTGCAGCTGCACGACATCGACCCGCGCGGGCTGGTCATCAAGAACGGGGTGACCTATCTCGTGGGCACCTACGGCACCCAGCTGCCGCCGTATCACTTTGCCGCGCATCGCATCGAGTCAGCCGAGATCAGCCATGACCCCAGTCCGGCGCTTCCGGCCTTCGATCTGGATCGCTACCTGCACTCGCAGCGTGCCTTCGACTACCCCCACCAGGATGAAAGGCTTGAGCTCGTGCTGAAGGTGACGCGAGAGGTATCCGAGCACCTGGATGAGAGGCCACTGTGCGATGACCAGCAGATTGAATCGGTCGAGGATGACCAGTTCCTGGTGCGCGCGACGGTGCCGGATACCGCCGAGCTACGCTGGTGGATTCTGGGCCATGGCGCGTCGGTCACCGTCGTCGAACCAGGCCGTCTGAGATCGCAGGTCGCCGCCGAGATCGAGCAGGCTGCGTCAAATTATGTCGTGACATAAATTCGACGCGACACTATTTGTCGCATAAAGCCGGAAACTAGCGCAGGTCACTTGCCGGAGACCTGCCAAATGCTTGACCAGTACGAACGCGCGGTGCTGATGGGCTACTGCCATCGCATGACCCATGCGCCGCTTCATGACGCCAACGACATGTCGTTGATGTCCTTCCTCGAGTGGGCCGGTCATACCGGGGAACTTCACGGGCTCGAGGAAGACGTCGACGACTACGACGGGACACCCCGTCAGCTCAAGGCACTGCTGAAACAGATCCGGACGCAGACCAGCGATGCGCCACCCGCATGCAAGCCCAGCGCGTTGCAGCGGCGCATCGAGGAACTCAGCCGCCAGCTGGGACTGGATGCGCTGGAGCAGGCGTTCATCGGCGCCATGGCGCGTTATTCGCTCTACCCGCCGGCTGTTCACATGTTCGACGGGTTCAATTGCGACCTGACCGGACTCGAGCAGCCCCGCATACGCCGGACGTTTGCACACGCTCTGGGGTATTCCGACCATGATCTACGCCAGGCGATGGCGCCTGCCTCCCGGCTTTCCCGGTACGGGCTCGTGGAGATCCGAGGCTGTAGCGAACTTCCGGGGTTCATCAAGAGCTATCTGGATCGGGCGAGCGAGCCGGAGACGCTGGCGGAACACGTCCTGGGCGACCCGCTGCCTGCGACCCTTGCCTGGGAGGACTTTGCGCACCTCGGCGACACACGGGATCGGCTCCTGCGTGTGCTGGATGGCGCGATGGCATTGCGGCATCACGGGGTGAACGTGCTGCTCTACGGCGTTCCCGGTGTCGGCAAGACGGAGTTCTGCAAGACGATTGCCGCGAAGCTCGGCATCTCGCTGTTCGCGCTGGGGGAGAGCGATGACGAAGCGCACGAGCCATCCCGACGGGAACGAATCGGCGCCGTGAACATTGCTCGACGGCTGTTGGGCGAGCGTTCCGACGCCCTCCTTCTTGTCGACGAAGCCGACGACATCATTGCGGGAGGCGATTCGCTCGGACTCTTCGGCGGGCGATCCCGCAAGCACTCGCGAGTCTATCTCCACCGGCTTCTCGAACAGACCACCTGCCCGACATTCTGGGTGGTGAATGACCTGGACGGCATCGAGCCGTCGGTGATGCGCCGCATGTCCTATGCGATCGACGTCCGCACCCCCGGTTCCCGGGTACGTGAACAGATGTGGCAGCAGTTGCTAGAGCGAGAGGACATTGACTGTGAGCCCGTGGATGCCCGGCGTCTGAGCCAGGAATTCCGGAGCGCACCCGCCATTGCCGATACGGCCGTCACGAGTGCGAGGCTCGCCGGTGGTTCACTCGAGGACGTCCGGGAGATCACGACTGGATTGGTATGCGCGATGAATCAGGGGAGAGCGCCGACCCCTGTCGACAGTTCACAGCTTTCGTTCGACCCGGCGCTGATCAATCCGTCGGTGGATCTCGCGCCGCTGGAAGCCAGGTTATCAGCCGACCCGAATCGACCGGTTTCCCTGTGCATTTCCGGACCCTCGGGTACCGGGAAGAGTGCCTATCTGCGACACCTGGCACATCTGATCGACATGGATGTCGTCCATCTGCGGGGCTCCGACCTGCTCTCGAAATGGGTCGGCGAAACCGAGCAGAAAATCGCCGAGGCATTCCAGCAGGCTGCCGCTGAGCGCGCCTTTCTCATCATCGACGAAGTCGAGGCGATGCTCAGTCAGCGAGATGCCGCCCGGCACACCTGGGAGAACAGCCGCGTGAACGAGCTGCTCACCTGGGTGGAAGTTCACCCGGTGCCATTCGGGGTGACAACGAACCATGCGGACCAGCTCGACCGGGCAAGCCTTCGCCGGTTCACCTTCCAGATCCGGTTCGACTACCTGGACCAGGACGCCCTGGCTTACGGATTCCGGACGATCCTGGGCTTGTCCACGCCGCCAGCGACGGGGGCGATGGCTCGAGTGACCACGGCGGATCTGGTTCTGGCGCGTCGTCAGGCGGAAATTCTGGACCTTCTCGATGACCGGGAAGCTGTCATTCGCCGGCTGACCGATCTCGTCGAGCAGCGCGAGGGCAGAACGACGTCAATCGGCTTTATCGGCTGAGCCCGCTTATCAACCACTCCTTCAAGCCTGGGCAGGTACGCCAGATCGCCTACTGCCTGCTCGGGCCTCTCTATACGGCTGGGCACCCGCTCAGATCCATACTTCAGTCAAGGAAGTTCACCATGGAAGCACTCTTAATCATCGGCGCATTGATAACCCTTCTGGGTATCGTGGCGTCGATTCCCGCAATCAATTCCTTCTCCGAGGAGCGGTATCTCTACCGTCCCTTCAACGTCGCAAACGCCCTGGGCGTATGCCTGATCTACGTTCTGCTTGCCGCAGCCCTGCTGTTCAACTCGAATCACGAGGGCAACGAGTTCGTCCTGAACCTGAACGTCAAGGTTTTCCTGGCGAGCGCGATGCTTTACGCCCTCGGCATGCTGGTGAATCTTTCCCGCAAGTCGAACGTGCTTATCGCGCTTTATGCATTCGTGATCACATCCGTGCTTGCGCTGCCGATTCTTGCCATTGGCGTCATGCTGATCGGAAACATCGTTGACCGAAAACGCTAGCCCATGCCGGTTTCCACGACTCTGTACACCATCGACACGTGGTTGCGGTTCGTCAGCCGAGGTCAGCTGGTCAGGTGAACAGCCCTTCTGAAAACCTGAGCGGCCGCATGCGACCCTATTGTAGGAGCCACCGAGCCGCTGATAACCCCATGACAGACGCCATACCCGACCACGCGACCCTGAAGACTTACCAACGCACCCACCGGGTTTCGTTCCCCGAGGGACTCGCTCTACGAGCTCACCGCGGGCTCAGCTGGCTGGACCGCGCCAATCAGTGTGATGACGAGGACGGTCGCTTCGTCTTCCTGTGGATCGCCTTCAACGCCGCCTACGCCCAGAACCTCAGCGGTCTCGGCCGGACGAGCGAACCGGAACGAATCCAGCAATTTTTCACGAAGCTGGAGAGTCTCGACGAGAACCAGCGGCTGTACGAGCTGGTCTGGCAGCGCTACGCCGGTCCAATCCGCAACCTGCTGAACAACAAGTACGTCTATCAACCGTTCTGGGACAGTCTCAATCACGACGAGCCGGACGGTGACTGGGAGGCGCGCTTCTCGTCCTACCGGAAGGCGGCGAATGCCGCCTTGGCGGCGGTGGATACACCGCGATTACTGAGCATCGTCTTCCAGGCGCTTTACACCCTGAGAAACCAGATCGTGCATGGCGGTGCGACCTGGAACGGCCGCGTCAATCGGCCGCAGATCAGCCTCGGTAACGAAATTCTGGCCGACATCGTCCCTATCGCGCTGGACCTGATGATGCGGCATCCCGACACCCTGTGGGGGGATGCGCTATACCCTGTCATCGAGCGGTGATTCATTCGTTGCGCCGGGTTCCCGTCTCTCATCGCTAGCCAAAACGGTAACGGTCTCACCACTCGAGCAATGCGTAGCATCTGCGACGATCAGACCAGGTCTGACCCGCGTGTCCAAGGCCCGCGAACACGAGTCTCAGTGCGTCATAGGTGTATTGATAGGCCCCCGGGTTCTTGCCCTCGCGAGGTCCCGCGGCATTGAGTCGGTTAACACGTTGGGCGGCGATGAATTCGACGATCCGGGCAGCCGCTCGTTCGACTGTCATCTCGTGGGCATCCACGATCAGATAGGGCTTTTTGTTGGGTATCCGGAATAGAGTGTGGGCTCGCCTGCGAACACGGAGCGCCTTGACGGGCTGCACTGATGGCATATACTCGGCATAGGCCATCATCGGAGAAGAACCATGAGCGATAGGAAGTACGGCACGCAGGGGCGTCAGATCAAACAGGATTGGTTGGACTTCTTCGCCATGCCTGATGCTCCGCCGCGAACCGCGCGACTATTCCGCAACGGCCGCAATCAAGCTGTTCGATTACCGAAGGAGATGGATATGGGTGATACCGAAGAGGTGCTCATCTACCGGGTGGGCTCTCGGCTGGTCATCGAACCGAAGCGCCCCAGCTGGAGCGCGTTGATGGATACTCCGGACGTGGGTGACGACTTCCTGTCCGAGCGCCCAATGATCGGTATTGAGCCTGATCCGGCGGGGTGATGATGCGCTACATGCTGGACACCGACACCAGCAGTTACATCATCCGTAAGGCGCCGGTGTCGGTGGTACAACGGCTGGAACGAACGGCTTCTTCGGGCCACGAGATCGTCGTTTCGGTCATCACCTATGCCGAACTCATGCAAGGCGTAGTCGCCCAGGGCAGAGAGCCTGAACGTGTGCAGCGGCTTCAGGCGTTTCTCGCGCCGCTGCATGCCGTGCTTTCCTGGGATCGTTACGCCGCCGACGCGTGGGCGCAGGTCTACACCGCACTCAAAGAGGCCGGGACGCCTATCGGGTCGCAGGACACGATGATCGCTGCACACGCGCTTAGTGCTGGGGCGGTGGTGGTGACGAACAACGTGAAGCATTTCTGCCGCGTAGAGGGCCTGCGCGTAGAGAACTGGGTCGATCCTGTTTCTTGACGCCGGTAAGCCCTAACCCCTCAACCTACACTCCATTCCGGATACCCTTTTTGTTTCGCAGGCAGAACTGGAGAGTCAGCTCCGTGCCTCCATGCAGGGAGCCGAAATAGATCAGGACGGTTCCGTCGCAATCCAGAACATTGGCCTTAGTCCGCTGTCGATAGCGACCCGTCGTCATCTCCTGCACGGGATACCGATCAGGGATTCGGCCGTCCTCGGCCTCGCGCCCCGGTGGCACCCAGCCACCGCAGGGTATGCCTGCATCCAGTGCGGCATCCATGGCGCCGCGACCCACCCCCGTCTGCGCGCCGGAGATAATCGACAAGGGGCCCGACACGCTCGGCTCTACTCCCATCAGCCGACCAGGCCGAGACGGCTGGAAACGTCTTCATAGCCAGGATCGGCAGCATAGATCCGCTCGAACTCTTCCCGGGCGCGTGTCTTCTTGCCGAGCGCGTCATAAACGCAAGCCCGCTCATACTGCACTGCG
>NZ_JAVRIB010000064.1:0-239 GCF_031846275.1 Spectribacter hydrogenoxidans | reverse complement strand
GGGTTCGGTCCCGTTAGCACGGACACTTACGAAAGGCGTCACAATGGCCCAAAGGAGTGTCCATGTCCAAGCGAAGAAGATTCAGTTCCGAGTTCAAGCGCGAAGCGGTTGAATTGACCCGTCATCCGGATGTCAGCGTGGCCCAGGTGGCCCATGACATCGGCATTGCCGCCAACCTGCTCAGTCGCTGGCGCCGCGAGATCGACGAGCCAGGCCGGACCGCCTTCGGCGGCACTGGC
>NZ_JAVRIB010000063.1:0-273 GCF_031846275.1 Spectribacter hydrogenoxidans | reverse complement strand
TGGCGCAGCAAGTACGGCGGCATGGACGCCGCGCTGATGAAGCGGCTCAAGGAGCTTGAGAGCGAAAACCGCCGGCTCAAGGCAATGTACGCCGAGGAGCGGCTCAAGGCCGAGATTCGCCAGGAGGTGATCGAGGGAAAATGGTAAGGCCATCTCAGCGGCGCGAGATGGCCCGACAAATCGTCGCCGCCCGGGGCGTGAGCATCCGACTGGCCTGCGCAGCCCTGTCGATCAGCCGGACCTGTTACCGCTATCAGCCGCGGCTGTCGGCGC
>NZ_JAVRIB010000062.1:0-313 GCF_031846275.1 Spectribacter hydrogenoxidans | reverse complement strand
ACACGGCATCCACGGTATCCCTGTGGCCAGGGCCTGGCGTTACAAGCCATCGGGGCTGCGACCCATCGGCATCGCCAATCATCTCGAGCGCGACTTCGTCGCACTCGAGCCCAACACCAAGTGGGTGACCGATATCACCCAGATCCGCACCGCCGAAGGCTGGCTGTTTCTGTGCGTGGTGATCGACCTTTACAGCAAGCTCGTGATCGGCTGGTCGATGGGGGCGACGCAGCAGCGTCAGCTGGTGCTGGATGCGGTGACCGCCGCGCTGGGACGTCGTGAGGACCCCGGCCAGCCGGTGATCCTGCATTCG
>NZ_JAVRIB010000061.1:0-354 GCF_031846275.1 Spectribacter hydrogenoxidans | reverse complement strand
ACGCGTTTGAGACGTTGCGCCCAGGTCATGGCTACATGGCGCTCGGCAGGGGTTTTGTCATCCGATTCGGTGCCGCTACCGTGGCGCCGCCTACCACGCTTGGCCGGTGTCACCTGCGCCCGCAGCTTGTTATTCGGTGCGAACACCCCATGGAATCGGGTGAGATTCACCCGTGGCCGTGGCACCAGAGCGGCTAGGCGCGCCAGGAAATCCAGCGGCTCGAAGAAGATGTGGGTCGTGCCGTCGCGGTACGGCGTCTTGAGTTGGTAACGCACCAGGCCGCTGTTTGTCAGTGACAGACGCTTTTCCGACACCGCCGGTCGGCTGATGTAGCGACACAGTCGCTCCAGCTTG
>NZ_JAVRIB010000060.1:0-356 GCF_031846275.1 Spectribacter hydrogenoxidans | reverse complement strand
TCCCGCTGATCCGCGCGCGCGGCCACGCCGGCGTGCAGGGAGAAGCCGCTGACCTGTCCCGCCTGCTCGCCAAACGGGGGATCCTCCGCCGGCAGGGTCTGCAGCGTCATCACCTTGCGTCCGGCGTTGGGCCCCACCGCAATACGATAGGTAATCGAATGCCCCAGTACGGTGCTCATAGGGTCTTGATCAAGGTCTTCGCCTGCCAGCCAACTATGCTCGGCATCGCGCTCCAAAAGTCCCTGGCGCTCCAGGTAGCGCCCGACCCGGCGCGCGATGGTGTCGGCCAAGTGGGTGAGCTCCGCGCTCAGCGGCGCTTTGACCCAGCGAAAGCGAATCCGGCCATCGCCGCGCTC